>JAGVJV010000057.1 GCA_020050965.1 Parachlamydiales bacterium | reverse complement strand
TCCCTGCTCTTTGATGGCTTAGGAGTATCTGTAGGAACAACTGTAGCAGGGCTCATCGTCGCCATCATGGCAATGGTCCTCTATGCGCTCTCCAAGTACCGCCTCGTGCGGATCCTCGCAAGCGTTGAAACAGAGGCGCAAACCTTTGCTTCGATCATCGATGCCCGCGGTCTTGAAAAATAGGAAAAAGATGATTCCCGAAGAAGAGCTCAAAGCCCAAAGAATCTTAAACCTCGCACCGATGGTCGACTTTCTTTTCCTCATTTTGGCTGTTTTCGCCGTTCTAGCGGTTACTAGGACAGCGCTCTATGATTGTGAAGTCAATTTGGTAAAAATGGACACTAAGACTCCTCCCCCAAGCTTTGCCGAGGCTAAGCCAGGATATACCATTTTGCTCAGCATCAACGACCAAGGGCAATACAAGTGGGTAACCGATTTTAATGAATATCTCCTAGATGGCGTCGCATCGGTCAAGGCCGAGCTCCTCAGGCAGCAAGAACTGGGACTATTGCCCGCTGACCGAGAAATGACCAAAGTGCTGCTCCATATTGACAAAGATGCCAATTGGGAGTCGGTGGCTAAGGTGATTTTTGCGATTAAGGAAACCGGGTACCAGATCAATCCGGTCTATTGCCCTGAATAAACTTAAAATAATTGTTTGTCTCTTGACGAAAACCCATTCCGACCCTCATAATTAATAGAGTTTTCACATTGCCCAGGTGGTGAAATTGGTAGACACGCCAGACTTAGGATCTGGTGCCGCAAGGCATGGAAGTTCGAGTCTTCTCCTGGGCATTCTTTTATGATAGATCTTTGTCCCTGCCATAGCGGAAAACCCTATTCAGAATGTTGCGAACCTCTCCATAATGGAGCTGTGGCAGAAAATGCCTTGAAGCTCATGCGCTCACGCTATAGCGCCTATGCTCTGAACAAACCCGATTATATTATTAAGACCACTCACCCGTCTAATCCTGACCTCTCCAGAAAAAGCATTATAGAGTTTTCCCAGAGCACGAAATTCGAGCAGCTGGTCATCCACGATTTTCAAGAGGCAGGCAATGAAGCAACAGTCACATTCACTGCCTATCTGACCCAGGATGGTCGCGATGCAACGTTCACGGAAAAAAGCTATTTTAAGAAGGTGAAAGGTTGCTGGTATTACGTTTCGCGAGCGTAGGCTTTAATCGCTCTAAGAGAAGGATAGAGGTGACCGATATCGTATTTCTGGCAAAACTCCTTCAAGTGGGACTTATTCGGATCGTAATCTTTGTCATAGGCTTTGTAGTAGGGATCCCAGGTAGGCTTCAAGACCTTCTTCCAAATAACGGTTCCAAGGATTCCTAGGCCAATATGATAGAAGGGTTCTGAAGGGATATCAAAACAGGATTGGAGGGCCCATTTCGTACCAAAAAAGAGGGCTCCGACGACGGCTGCTTTTAATGCGACTCGAATCCCGGTTGTCACTACAGTTTCGGTGACTACATTTGCAATACTAACCGTCAACTCCTTTCGGACCTTCTCTTCTCTTCTATTAATTGTCCGATGAGCGGTTTCGGTAAATTTACTAGAAAGATCCCTTAATCCGGCTCGAATGACCTCCTTTAATTGCATGATCAGATAATACAGGCCATCCAATCCAAACAGACTGAGCACAACTTCGAGAACTTTTAAGACCAATTGGGCAATTTTTAGGCAGAAATATTTCAAGCCGATGATGATTTTGCTGACTACCGTCCATGATCTACCAAAGAAATTGGGAAGTTTACTGATAAAGCGATCAAAAGAGAGGGTCTCCGTATAATAGCGAAGGGTGCTTGGCAGCTCGATTAAGAAATTAGCTTCCTTAATCGTTTTATGCAGATGCTGTGCGCCAGAAATCAAACAAGTATCTAAGTAGTGGAAATAGCCTGGAAACTGGGGTGCTGTTTCGGAAACAGGCTTCATCGTAGCGACCCAGAGGCTTAATTTTTCGACCACTCGGGTAATTTTCAAAATAAAAGAGTTAGAGAACGGATCGTACCAGTTCGCCTCCATCCTTTTTGGCAGATCAGAGTCTGGAAAGATGCGCCCTACTAGAGATGGGACATAGTCTCTTGCCTTGTCATAGGCAGATTTAATCGCAGGCAGCGCCTTTTGCTCAGAGAAACGATCGCTTATTTTATTAAGCTGATCATTATATTCCTCTAGGCGATCTGTTGCCTTATCCCAGAAATAATTAAAATTATTGATTATACCCATAAAAAGCCTTCATAATGATTATATCACAATTTGTTAAGATTTGCAATTAAATCAAACTAACTGCGAAGGCTTTTTATTGTTAATTAGATGTTTTTAAGAAACTTTATTAATTTGTGGATGTTTTGAAGGTTAATTAATGTTTTTAATTCTTTAAAAGTGGATGCTTCAGGATTAAAATCTTCTTTATAATCTTCTGGAAGTCCCTGTAGAATTGGAAGGACAGACATTCCCCAAAGAGCTAATCCCACTCCTGATCTGATATAGGAAGATTTCTCATAATTCTCTACTGGGAGATAGCCAGAAAGGCAGTAAAGCCCATAACCGATTGCTGTAGTGACAGTCATATTGATCGTAAATGCTAAAACCCGCCTTGCAACCATTTCAGCAGCTGCGGCTGTTGCCTTTTTCCTGATGATCGCCTCTTTCTGTTCGATGAGGTCATGCGCTTTCTTGATCAGCTTGCCATGAAGATAATCCTTTCCTCTCTCGATTAGATTGGCCACCTGGGGTTTTAAATCAACTTTTTCAAGATTTTCGATTTGAGGCTTAAGGAAAGGAACCTTTTTTAGAAGTAAGCCAATTTGATGGATAATCCAAAGGATGGCATCAGCAATATAATTTTTAATTGAACTCGCCCCATCTCTAATCACTTCCCAAACTCTTCCCATCAATGAGCTGGACGCCGTCGGAGTTGGAGTGGGCCCCGCAGGTTCTGGTTCGCTTTTAGGTTCAGGTTCGGCGGTTTTTGACTCCTCTTTTGCCTTCCATTCCATGAAAGAATGGAGTTTGTCAGGTAGGCTCAGGACTGTGGCCACATCTTTAGATAGGGTGTATATATGCTGGGAAAAGGCGATGAATCCCCGATCGACTCGCCCAATGAGAGGGAGGTCGGAGGGTTTGCGCTTCGCCCAGGGCTTAAAATAATCTCTTACCTTAATTGCTGAGTTTAAAACAGTCTTAGTGCTAATAGGGTCATGCCGCGCCACGTCAATTCTTTTCGCGAGGGATTTGCTAAAAACGCCTCCAATTTTAACAGCCCAATCCCCAGCTTTGGCATAGGCATTTTTTAAGTCTACAGAGGTAATTCTATTGTTAAGATAAGTGCTTACTCGATGAGCTACATAGAGAGGTGGATTTAAATAATAATTTACTTGGTAGTGATCTTCTGTAACGGAATTGTAATCCGAATATTTTTTATAAAGACTTTGATAATAATCCAAGTTATGCGTTTGGCTCATGGAAATATTATAGTATATAATACGATTTGCCTACAATAAAAAAGGCATACTTATAAAAGCATGCCTTAAATAATTAAATAGTATGTAATTAATTATTTCTTATTTAGTTCGTTGATTTCAGCGAGGTTGCGCTCGATTTCTGATTTCAGAACAAAGAACTCAGAAGCAAATTTAGTTTTTTCGCTCATGTCTTTTGTAGAAATGAATCGACCTTGCATTTCCATCATCTCGTTTTGGATACGGCTATTGTGGCCTTGAAGATCTTTAATTCTCTTAAGACGCTCTTCGTTTCTCAGATAAATTTTGAGAATTTCACCTGTATTTCGGGCAATGATGATTTTTCTGTGCTCGATGTCAGCTAAAATCACGAGGGGGTCTGTGCAAGAAGAAAGTTCTTCTTCTTTAGCTACAATTTCTCTTTGTAAGTGGTCATTTTCTTCTTGAAGTTCGCGAACGCGCTGAACGCTGCTTCCTTGAAGATTTAAACGATCATGTCCAGCATAAAACTGAGCTCTTTCAACAGTTGAAAAGCCTTTTTGGCTCTCAATCTGAGGAGCGCTTGTATTTGAGAGAACCGCTTCCATTTCTTTAGCGATTTCGTCATGTTTTAAAGAATTCACAATAGGAGCCTTTATTTGCACTTTTTGTGCTTTTTTATTATCACCATGTGAATTTTGAATTATACGTGCAGGCATTTTAAATTTCCTCCATTAAAATCTTGATGGTCCACCAACATTGGTAAGATATAATTACTTTTAATTACTTACCTACTTAATTTCATTCTAGTAATAATAAATAAGTTTGTCAAATTTATTTGTAATAATAATTCAGTCGTTAATCTGCAGCTATTTATGTCGATAATTGTTTTAATTATCAGACCTTGTTGTATACAGAAATTTGGATAAAGGAAAAAAGGTAGTTGCAAAACT
>JAGVJV010000266.1 GCA_020050965.1 Parachlamydiales bacterium | reverse complement strand
ATGAAAAGACAAAACATCAGAATGATAAAATATTCGATGTTGGCGATCAAAATAATAGGTGTCAGTGGTTAATACATCTGCAAAATCCTCTTCCAATTCTTCATCACGAAGTGTCCTATAAAACCTTTCGATTACCCTTTGTTGTTTATCTTTAGACATTTCCTCGAATGTAGTCTCATAAAATGCATCTAAACTATGCAGACGTACCCAATTTTGATCATAATTGCGTGGAGTAGCTCGGTCCCAGTTTTCGAAGTTACCGATAGCATTTCGAGATGCTTTTTCCCAAATTTGAAGTTCTTGTTCAGATTGTATCAATTCTGTAACTGCTTCTCCTAAATGATGCACAGCGATATTTGTAACATCTTCAAGAGAGTAATCTTGGCTGATCCGGACATCTATTTCAGTACGACAAATCCCACCGACGCATAAAAGCGCCGCTATTTCATGGTCCTTATTTTCCATTAAACATAGGCCCGCTTCTAGCAGTACAAGTGGTTGGTATGATCCGGGATTCGAAAGAATTTTTTTGGCCAAGACCAGTCGCTTTTCTAGTATTAAGTTTTGGCTTTTTAACTGGTCAATTAAAATATTGCTTTCAGTTACGTCAATGGTTGCGTAATCCCCTTTAGGTTGAACATAAATCGTCTCTGCATGAAGAGAAAAAAGAGAAGGCAAAGTGAAGGCGATGATAGATAGAAATTTCATAAAAACCTCAAGATAACTTGTAAGCAAGAAGTCTAATGTCCCGAATCCGATTTTTCAATACAAATTTGAATTGAAGAATTAAACACATGCATGAACAAGTTTTGCAAGTGTTCGGATTGTAGGATTTTTACTTCGAAAACTATGATATAGGGTAGTTTTTGGTAGATGGGCTTCTTTGGCAAGTTGTGTTTTATTATACGCCTCTAAATGAATTTGAATAATTTCAATTACACCCTCAGAGTCGCCATTTTTTAAACATTCCCAAATTGCGCGCCCAATACGGTCTTCATCTAGGAGTGCCTCGGTAGGATCATAGGTGTCAACGCCCATTCCGGTTTTAATTTTGCGTGCAGTTTTTTTAGAGCGTGTACTTTTTATAGAGGCTCTTTGCCTTGCGGATGTCTTTTTCTTGCCCATTTTTATTACCACCAAATAAAATTAGAATCTTCTTCTCTGGAATATATGAATAGTAAACACGTCTTCCATTTTTCCATTTCAATTCCCAGACATCATCATCTTCGGAAACAGATTTGTGATCTCCGAAATGCCCCTCATCTTGAATTTTTGATAGGCGATCATCTACTTGTACTTTAGTTTTTTCAGTCTGCTCGTCAAACCATTCTCTAAATTCAGGAACTCGATGAATTCTGTAAAATCTTTCTCTCATATAGATAGTACAATATATTGAACGGTTTGGCAAGGCAGTTTTTTGTCGGCCTGCTTCTAAGAATGAAAAATATAATAGCACTATTGTTTAAAAGTGTTAAGAAAAAATTTTGGCAAGTTGTCTTAAAACCCCTTGAGACTCATAGTTGTAGCTATGGAGATCAGCATAGTCCTAGATCTTGAGCGGGAAATGGAGCTGGCAGAAAGGCTCTCTTCTGAAGCGCTCTTCAACTTTCGGGCCAAGCGACGAGCGGTTCGCTTAGCCAATCATTTATTGGATGCCGAAGGTAAATTCCACCGTTTGGGCGAGACGATCCAGATTTTGGAGAATCAAGGCTATATCCTCGGGCCGCGCAGCTACAATGATGGGGACATCACGCGACATTTTTTGCGGGTCCTCAAAGCTCTCAGATCTAGTCCGCATTTGTCGCAGCGGCTCAGGAGTTTTGGCTTGCCTCTCTCCGATCCAAAATTGGGCGAAATGATTACAATCACATTGGATGTCGAGGAGGAGCTCACCGATCGGCATGTGATTTGGGCTGTCCTTTCGGCGCTGCTCTGTCCTTTGCGTCAAAGCGTCGGCTCTTGCTTTGCTACGGCGCCGGCCATTTTGGTGCATGAGCAGCAGATGGAGCTTTTTCTCGAGGATATGCAGCAGCTGCTCTATAAGGGCCATTTGACGCGTGTGACGGGCGGCGTGGAGTCGACTGTTCCGATTAGCCCATCGCCTGGTATTGGCGAGCTGAAGAAGCCCTGCGATGAAAATCATCCTGGCTTTACTAAGGCGCTGGCGAGTGTGGGGCTTTCTATTGAGGCCCCTGCAGAGCAAAGTTATTTAGAGGTGCTGGAAGGGCTTGTCTTGGAACGATTCGAGCTCAAAATGAGAGATCTCACTCGCCCGCCCCAGCGCCATACGCCGAAATTGGATAGGATCGAGAGTGCACAGCGGATGATGCAGAGGGCCAAGTGGGTCATGGTCGCATTCTCGGAGCATCTACTGCTTAAAGTTTGGGAATTTACTCTCGCATCGTTTGTCGATGTGAAGACAGAGTTCTCGAGATGGAATCTCTATTCGAGTTTGGGGCTGCATCCAGAGGAGAAAGGGGGCATCGGCGCGCTTATTTATCACCATTTGGAGCATTTACTCGAAGAGGCGAATAAGAAACTCGACCACTACAATCTTGAATACGAGATCGCTTTTGATCAAGTGCGGGCTACGGAGCACCTTTTGAAGGGGGCGGCTTCGGAAGCGGACGCTAGGCGGCTAAAAGGGGAACATCAGGCGCGGGTCTACCATATGTATGCCTGTTTGGAGATGAGGGATAAATGGGGCCAAAAAACACAGAACATCGCCCAATTTTTCCCTTTCCTCATCGAGCAGATCGTCGCCAAGTTCCAAGAGTTTTTTCAGGAGATCTACGATGCCGAAATGCAAGAAGTGCAGGGGACTATCTATGACGATAGTCCGGCTGGCTTTCGGTTAGTTTACAAAAATCGTCGGGCCCATGTGGGAAGCTGGACCTATATCCACACCAAGGAAGAGTACATCCATGCGCTTAAAGATTTCTTTCTCGCTATTGAGAACCCCCTGATTGAGAACTGCAAATGGGAGGAGGGAAAGGAGGAAATTTCCCATTTAACGACCGCGATCATCCATCTGATTAGCTCGGAAGAATTCCTGATTTCAGCCTTTTATCGGATGGCAAAGGCCCACCGGGTTCCGCTCCAGAAGGTGGATCTTGAAAAAATGGAGAAGAAACCTTGGGCCTATACGTCGGGCGGCACAATCGTCACGCTGCTAAAGACCTATTTTCGCAGAGAAGGGACCCTATCTGAAGAGGCCCGCTGGATCGAAAGCCCGCAGGATCTGCTCATCTTTCTCATTGAGACGCTCAAAATGCTCCCACCTATGGTAACCGATCCTTTTGTCCGGGATCCAGGACGCAGGATGCTGATGACAAGCCCCTCCCATGCTTTTTCCCTTTTGCCCGGGCAGGAGCTCTTTAGGCAAGGGTGGGAAGATCGCGGCTTTACCTACACGTGGGTCCGTGATCAAATTCTTCTCCCCCGAAAAGAACTTTATGATGCTATTAGGCTGGATTCTCGCGAGCAGCTCTATCTCATCGATGAACTGGCAAACCGCCTTCCTCTTCTGCAAGGGCATGAACTGCGTAGGCAGATTCAGCCGAGTCACAAGCCGATTTCGATCCCCGCCTTTCGGCAAAAACTGCCGCCAGGTCCTTTTGTCGACGCCTTCCTTTTTGAGATGCTACCCTTGTCAGATGGGCCCATTGGAAGGAAACCGTTCCATGATCAAATCATTGCCTCTTCGCCTCTCTGCCAACCCTTAGATTTGCACGAGAAGCTTGCGCCCTTCAAGCCACTCATCTTTGCCGATTCCAACTGGTCCAAGTTCTATTTCTCCTTCGTGGTCAATCCATCCAATGGGCAACTTGAGCTGTGGAGAACCGATCGGATTGGATTGACAGGAGCGCCCATGGTCGAGTGGGAACCATTCCTCAACGGCACTCTGAAAGAGTCATGGGGAATTTTTTTGCGACCCTATGAGTATTTGAAATAAATGTAGAAATTTTGGTTGGAAATAAATCAAATGAACTATACTACATTTCATGAAAATGTTGCTGATCACACTTCTGGCTTCTTGTCTGACATGCTACGCATCAGAGCCTGCGATCTATAGTCTAACACTGACAAAGCAGTTAACTTTGGATAACGCTAATATCGCTATGTCGGCTCAAATGACTCCCTACTCAGAGATAACTACCCCACAAGGAAATTCGGTCTTTTCAACTGCATCAGGAGGGATATTAGTCAGTAAATCGGGAATTTATCGGGTCACAGTTTTTCAGAGGGTTGCAACTTCGAGCCTAAATAGTAGTTGTATTGCACTTTTGATGATTGGGCCATACATTAAACGATACAAAGTCGTTTCCGTTAATTCTCCTGAAGATGAGATCTATTTTACTCATATCCTCCGCATGAATAGCGGCGATCAGCTCGAGCTCATTCTCCGACCTGTAGTCGGTCCAATCGAATTAGAAACGGGCGCCGATTCATCCGGGTTCATCATTGAAGAAATCTCAAGCTATACACAAAATTACTCAAAATTTAGCCGATACACGGAATTTTAAGTGTTTTTGGGTATAACGAGTTTGTTGTGATTAATCGGTATTTGCTATAATTCCACTTCTTCCCATTATGAAAAACGGTATTCTCATTTTCGGTATAAAAGAGCAGTCGGGAATCTATGAACCTATCCTAGTAAAAGTTTTTCGCCGATTTTCGGGATTATTTTGGCCTATTTTCGACTCAAATTCGGGGGGTCATAT
>JAGVJV010000271.1 GCA_020050965.1 Parachlamydiales bacterium | reverse complement strand
CAGGGTTATGGCTATGGTGATGATGCTGAATATAAGTAAATTCGAGAAGCCATGTGTTGACCTCTATCCCTGCTCCGACTCTAAATCCAGGACGGTAATGTCCGCTTTCTTGAAAGTCCTTGATTACTCTTCCATCAGCAGACATCCTCTGAGCAAATATCTGTTGTTCGTTCTCTATTTGCCCTAAATAGAGGAAATCGCCCTTCACATAAATATCCATGCAAGTACAGGAAGGTTTGATTATTGCTGGCAATGGGTATCCAGCTGCGATGCATTTAGAATCAAGCGGATTTCCGCCTCCAACCACACAACAGGGGTCTGGAGCGCAGCAGTCATCAGCATTCAAAACGGTTGAATGTAGAAGCAATTGAGCTACCCCTAAACTGAGGGCAATTTCGATAGATTTTTTTATCACTTTTGACTCCCTTTATAAATTTTAAAAATCGAATCGTCCGGAAACTGTCAGCCCATTGATAATTACTGTTCCCTTAGAGAACATGCCTACATTGAAATCGAGATCAGAGCTATCACCTAAGAGATCCCAAGAAGCAGTTAAATCGGCATGATAGCGATTGCAACTAAAATATTTGCCCCAGCCAATGCCAATTCCGCTGATGATCAACGCATCCAAATGCCGATTGCGATTTTTGACACTGATCGACGGGCCTATAGCTGGTTCAACAATTTCTATGTTTTTCCGGCTGTATGGTACAAGTGTGTTAAATTCAATTTTTCCAATAAATCGTAGTCCCCAACAAAGGAGCCACTCTGTCCCCATACCAGCGCCACCACCTAAACAAGTATAGGAGAGTCTTGCGTGCAGATGGTCAACTACACCTGTGGTTGCATTCGTTAGGTATTGAGCAGTTTTATTGCTTCTTCTGACCCATTTAATCGCTAGATAAGGGCTAAAAATCATATGCTGTCCAAGATAATTTGGACGTCCAATTTTTGAGGTCAAAATGTCGTAATTGATGTGGAATCGGCTTTTGATAGATCTATAAATTGGATCAGTTAATTGGTCAAATGTGTTAGCCACATTTGCTGGAAGGGCGGAGAAGGTCTTAGTAAAATCATGATGATACCAGAGATACTCAAATGACATGATCCAATTATCATCGGCATCAGGCAAAACCATCCCAAGTCCAATCTTGAATCCTGGGCGATAGTCTAATCGATGGAAGAGCTCTCTTTGAACACTGCCTGTCGGAGTTCCCTCAAATGTCGTTGCGACATAGTTGCGGGAAGTGACAGGAGACCAATAGAGAAACTCGACATAACCGAAGGCATTCAGACCACACTGCAATTTAATCCCAGCAAATGCAGGATACATGGTGCAGACCTCATCTTCACAAAGAGGCGTTCCAGGTTCATAGGAAGGGAGACAGCAATCTTCAGCTTGAAGGGTTAATGGTAAGATTCCAAGTAGACCAGCGACAATTTTCTTCAACATACACTCTCACATGATTGAACGATTTATACACAATCATGCAAGAGATCTATTTATTTTGCAAAAAAAAATTAGGATGGTCGGCGAGAAGCGAATTTTTTCTTGTTAAAACCGCCGAATGGCTTCTTCTTGCCAAAGGGCTTTTCTTTGCTGAAAGAGGCTGCAGAATCGGTTTTGAACTTCTTTGGCTTTTTCTCAAACTTTTTATCTTCGCTTGCGCCTTCTTCACGATTCTTTGGCTTGTATTTGGAAGAAGAGAATTTAGAGGGACTTGCAGGACTCCAGTCGGATCCAAATCCGCGCTTTTGACGTGGATTCGGATATTTCGAAAATTCCCTATGGCCACTAGGAGATGCCGACTTACGAGAAACCGAACCAGCATCAAAATCATCGACTTTGGCAACTTTTTCTCTAAACTCGCCATTTCCCCTATGTCTATTGGGCGGGCCTCTTCTATCTCTGAAGGATCCTCTTTTCGATGGAGCACTATGTTTACCTTTTGCAGAAGGCTCGAGTCCTTCAATCGTAAGGGAAGTCATCGGAGTCCCCATCAGCTCATTGATCTTGAAAACAGATCTTTCTTCTTTATAGGTTGCGAAGGTAATGGCTACGCCTGTACCGCCAGCTCGTCCTGTCCGCCCAATGCGGTGGATATAATCTTCAGGTTGAAAAGGGAGGTCGATATTGATCACATGGCTGATGGTCAAAATGTCGATGCCGCGGGCTGCTACATCGGTCGCAACCAAGAAGTTGATCGACCCATTGCGCAATTTGCCAATGATTCGAGTCCGTTGACCCTGGCGCATGTCGCCGTGGAGAGCTCCAGCATTATACCCTTTCTCTTGCAATTCCTCTGCCAGAGTCTCAGCGTGGTTGCGAGTCGAAATAAAAATAATGGCCTGCTCAATCTCTGTATTTTCGAGAATATGATCAAGAAGGCGCATCTTATGTCCAAAATTATCGACATAGTAGAGCTTCTGCTCAATATTGACATTTTCCCTTTTAGAGCTTTCAAGGAAGATCTGCTCAGGATTTTTCTGCAGGTTTTTAGATAGACGTTGGATCTTATTGTCGATGGTGGCAGAGAAGAGAAGCGTTTGCCGATCTTCTCGCGATGCCGCCTTTGCAATTCTTTCCACATCGTCGATGAATCCCATGTCGAGCATCCGGTCCGCTTCATCGAGAATCAGGCATTCGACATCCGATAGATCGATCCGGCCCTGCTCCATATGGTCGAGAAGTCTTCCAGGAGTCGCCACTAAAATTTCATAGGGGCGAGAGAGCATTCTATTTTGCAATGGATAGGGAGCTCCGCCATAGATGCAGAGCGTTTTGCATGGGAAAAGGTGTTTAGCGTATTTTTCTGAGACTGAGCAAATCTGCATCGCGAGCTCTCGCGTCGGAGCGAGCACTAAAATGCGAGGCTTATTGGCTTTTCCTCTGGGGTTAGAGAGCATTCTCTGCAGCGAGGGCAGCATAAAGGCTGCCGTTTTGCCCGTTCCTGTCTGGGCAGAGCAGATGATATCTGAGCCCTCGAGCGCTTTGGGAATAGCCTGCATTTGTACAGGGGTAGGCTCTTCGTAGCCTAGTTCACCCAATGCTTTTAAGAGCTTTTCATCTAAATTAAAATCTTTAAAGTTTGACAATGGTCACGTCCTTGTTTGTTTAGAACGATCACATATTGCGCTCTAAAGCTCAGATAATTTTATAACGAAGAGCTATTATTTAGCTAGGGTTAAAATTCAAGGGATATATAAAATTTATTTTAATATTAAAGAATTAAAAAGATCGACTATAATATTTGGTAAAAAAGAGGAGAAAAGAATATGGCAGCAATAGTCAATGCAGAAAAAATTTTAAATGTTTGTATGACCGGGACTAATCCCTTCGCAAGGCCCCCTTTTCTTGGAAAACCTGAAAAGGTCTCTGGGGTTTGGGATACAGTCATCAGTACGGTGCTGCCGAGAAATGAGGTGACAGGTGATCGGAATCTGAGGTTCTTGCCCCAAAGTTTGGAAAAGCTCCTTGGAGAATTTGCCTATCCAGGTTTAGTAGCCCGAAGTGGTGGATTGAGTTTCAATGTTGAGAAGAAACTCCTAGTCGACAAAGTAAAAAAACAATTGCTCCCCTTTGTTAGGCGCGAATTTGATTGGGATATCCGACTCGTTAGTAGTAATGAGATGAATGCCTGTGCACTGCCTGGTGGAAAAATCATCATTTGTGAAGGAATTATCGACACAATGATCGATTATCTGCGCACGCATATGGATGAGATCCAAGCCGGATTAAGCAGATGCTCTGAGCAAGAACAAGCGGCAGTTTTAGGACGTGAACTTGAGTCCATGCTCGCAGCAGTCATTGGACATGAGATTGCCCACTCCGATATTGGGCATGGCCGCTCCGCTGTTCAAAGAGCCGTCATTTTCTATCTTTTGATTTTCATCGGCTTTATTTTGACCTATTTCTTATCTCAAAAACCTAAAAAAGAGGATGAAGAGAAAAAAGAGAGCAAGGTTGTGACTAATTTAAAGGCGGGTGCCTGGTTTGTGAATAGTTACCTCTTCGATATTAGCTACACGCTTTATAACTTGGCCCAATCGCGCGGCGCAGAATATGAAGCCGATGCAATGGGGATGCAGGTTTACATGCACGAAGCTGGTTATGATCTCAATGGGGCTGTTCGGGTAATGGACATGTTTGTTAAAAAGAAGGTTTCTAACCATTCGCATGTTGGATTGATTGAAAGAGTCACCGAATTTTTCTCTACGCATCCTTTGTCTGAGAAGCGAAGGGAGCAGGCGATCGAAATCCGCAACCGTGTGCAGAGATTAGTATAAAGCAAAATCGACCTTTTCCACCACATACTTACTCCTAGGTGGATGTGTCT
>JAGVJV010000056.1 GCA_020050965.1 Parachlamydiales bacterium | reverse complement strand
TTTGTTGGGGGTAATATACGCCAGTTTGATATAACCCCCAACAAATGAAACGAAAATTTGATCAAAAAGCCCAAAAAATCGACTCGAAACCCAATCCATTAACAGTCTCTAAGGCTTTTGAGTCATTTCATTTTCAAATAGACAAACTACATTTTCTTGACATCCGTTATTTGCCCTTCCGTAATCAGAACTAAATTCTGTGGGGAGAGACAAAAGACAGAGTGGGGAGTTCCAGCTGCAGCCCAGATTTCAGAGTATTGCATAAGATCTTCATCGATTAATGGCTTAAGCTCCAGTTCATATCCAAGAGGAGGGATGCCACCGATCGCAAAACCGGTTTTTTCGAGTACAAACTGTGCATCTGGTTTCTCAATTGCTTCACCGACCAACTGGACGATTTTTTTCTCATCTACCCGATTTTTTCCACTTGCGATCACACAAATAGCCCTACCGCTTGTTTTGCCTTTGAAAATCAGAGTCTTAGCAATTTGTCCCACCTCACAACCGATCGCTTTGGCAGCTTCCTCCGAAGTTCGAGTCAATTCTGAAAACTCAATGACTTTTAACTTTAAGTCAAATCGATTCAAGGCATCTTGAACGCGCTTAGAAGAATTTTTCAAATTCCCAATCGGGATCTGCCACTTCCCTTCTAAAATCGTGATCGCTTTACCTGAAAGATGCACCCTATCTCCATGGACTGCAATGCGGATCTCCCCACCACGCCGTGATGCTTGAAAAGCCAAAAATTCTGATTTTTTTAGCTTCTTTTGCCAATAGCCTGCCAATTTGCAGTGTGCCGAACCCGTGACTGGATCTTCATTGACTCCTACCTTAGGAGCAAAAAAACGGGATATAAAATCATAGGGGCCATCCCCTTTTGCCGTGATGATGATTCCACGACAATCGATTTTTTCCAGTTCATTAATCTTCGGGATGTACTTCCTGACTTCGTCTGCATTTGGGAGCTCAATGATCACATCGTCATATGCCTTAACTGCCTGAATCATCGTTGGGAAATTCTCCCTAATAGTCACAGATTCGACCTTCTCGCCGACTTTTTGTAGGGGAAAGTCAAGTGTATAGAGCGCATCTGCAATTGAAACCCTTAAAGGACCGCTGAGGGAATCAAACAAAATTTCTCCCCCTTCTATTCGCTTTTCTTGCTGCAAGATGTGCGCAGAAGCGAGAGTTGCATGACCACAAAGCTTTACTTCTGTTTTTGGAGTAAACCAACGGAGATGAAAATGGTTTGCACCCCTCTTTTTCACAAATGCAGTTTCTGAAAGATTCATTTCAGCAGCGATTTTTTGACAAATTCCATCTTCAGGAAATTCATCTAAAAGAACAACAGCAGCCGGGTTTCCTTTGTAGGGTTCATTTGCAAAGGCATCCACAATCCAAATCTTCATTTTTGTTCCTTAATATAGTTATAAATACTGCCCCTAGACGTCTTTAATTTCTTGGCAACATACGGGATCGCATTCTTAAAATTGAATACCCCCTTGTTATATAATTGCCAAACGAGCTCTCTTTTTTGGTCTCGGTTCAAATGACTTAAGGAGAGATTTTTTTCTTCTATATACTGCCCGATGACCTTCATCACATGCTCTTCACATCCAGCGCTAAAAATTTCAACCGGATTGCTTGCATCCCTCTTTATTTTTAAAAAGGCTTCCAATATCTCCGCACCATCCCGAAAAAAAGAAACGTCGACATTGATGCAAATCAACCCAATAGGCTCCCCCTTTTTGTTCCTCATCGTCACAGATGTACATTTCAAGGGGCGGCCGTCCCAATTCTCTTTATTATAGGGGAAAAAAAAGTCAGGGAAATCTTGAATATTGACTTGCAATTCCCTCAAGGGGGAGGGATCGCCTATTTTCCTCTGAGAAATATTATGGTAAAGGGCCACGATTTTCCCCTTTTGGAGGTCATGGACTGCCGCCTCGGCAAAGGGGTGAAAAAGCTCCACGATCGCCTGGATAAAGGGTTCATACTGTTTCCACAAGACTGTAAATTCATTATTTTTCATACCACCAGTATAACACAGGTCTGACATTTTGTCAAAAATAAACAAATTGACAAATTCCCCTGGGATTTTTTATCCTTGAAACTCACTTCACAAAGAGGACTTATGCCAAGATTAACAAAGGTAAGCAGACTGAAAAATATCCCAGGAATCGGGGTCGATCGGATGGGCAATGCAGCCGATGACACCAAAGATCCCGAGGTTTTGCGCCTCGAAAATTTGGACACTGACATTTCCCCTCCCGCAATCGCCATTCAAGTGACCAAAGAGGCGATCGGAAAGGATGAAAATAATAGCTATCTCCCCTTTCTAGGTCAGAACGAACTTAGAAGAGCGGTCATTGATCGGATTTCCCGGCTCAATCATGTGACTTATGACTGGCAAACCGAGTGCATCATTTCAGCTGGCGGCATGTCGGGGATTTTAAATTGCCTGCTAGCCCTCCTTGAGCCGGGCGATGAGGTGATCGTCACAGATCCTGTTTATGCAGGCATCATCAACCGCATTCGCTTATGCGGCGGGGTTCCCATTTTTGTACCCCTGATTCCATCCCCCTCAGGTTGGCGACTCGATCTCCAAGCCCTTGCAAAAGCTGCCTCCCCCCGCACCCGCATGATCGTCATCAGCCCAGGGATGCCGACAGGACATGTTCTTAACCTTGCAGAATGGGAAGCAGTCGCCCATTTAGCTCAGCAAACCGACGCCTGGCTCTTGTACGATGCTGCCATGGAACGGATTCTCTATGACAACCGCTCCGTGCTCCACCCTGCCTCGCTACCCAACATGCGAGAGCGCACCATCACCGTCGGCGCCGCCACAAAAGAATTGCGAATGATTGGATGGCGCGTAGGCTGGATCGTCGGCCCCCAAAGCATCATGAGCAATATCGGCCTAGTCAGCATCGCCAATGTCGTCTGCCAAACTGGAATCAGCATGGGAGGAGTCGCTGCCGGACTTAATGCCCCCGACGATGGCCTAAATGCAGCTCTAAAGATCTGGCAAGAACGCAGGGATATTCTGCTAACAGAAATGCACGGACTGCCCGTCATCCCTCCACATGGCGGCTGGTCGTTATTATTGGATACCGAGGCTATTGGAATATACTCTCAGGAAGCTTCTGATCGGCTTCTCAAAGAGGCTAAAATTGCCGCTACGCCCATGATCGGATGGGGTGACAGCGCCTCCAGATACTTGCGCTTTGTGTTCTCGAATGAGCCCAAGGAGCGCCTTAAAGGAATCGGACCGCGCCTTAAAAAAGCTTTAGGCGTATAGAATGATCGAGAATTAGATAAATTTTCAATAAATTGTTTAAAAAAAATTTTTTATATATATATACAAAAAACGGAGTTTTATATGGCTATACCACCTAGCGGTTCTAATCCTATACAATGGCAAAACCCTCCGCCAAATGATGGTTTGGATCAATATAGGCAGCAGATCAAAAATTTTGCTGACGAAGTTATGCAATTACGTGGAGAATTTCAAGCCGGGGTAATCGATGTTTCTACATTAAAAAGCAAAATCCAAGATTTAATTAAACAAAACAACGATCTAATTCAAAAACTAGATTCCATCCCATCAAATTATGATGCAAAAAAACTTGCTAGTAACATGCAAGACGGTGTACAGGAATTAAATGAAACCGTAACTAATCTTGATTCAGGAAATCTTCACTCAATAATGACGAATCTTCAGGACTATTATCTTATCGCGATGGATTCTCTTTAACTCGATGCTCCACTTTTTTTGGCTTCGAGCTCAAAAGGATCTTGGTTCTATTCGGATTGCCCCTTTTGAGACATGCCTGTGAAGCGCCGGTAATTACGCAGCGAAGCGGAGTAATTAAGCGGCACAGCTCCTACATCGACAACTTGTGAGTGCCAGAGCATTCATTTTTTGCTTTAATACTCGCATATCAATGCGAGGGCGACCGATCGCCATCCTAAATTTGTCACTTATCCTCATTATTTAATGGCATTTTTTTGAGTTATTTTTAGTTGTGAAGTGGAGCATTTTTGGAGCAATTGGAAAAACAAAAGCCCCAAGATTCTTGGAGCCTTCGTCGTAAGAGATTGATGATTATACTTACTCGGGAAGGATTCTATTTACTCACAGGTTGGAGTCGTTTCTGCAATTCGGAGATAGATGCACCAGTCAAAATAGCAACAAGCTTTACTGGATCAATCCGATATGCATTCTGATTCCCTCCACCTTCATAAAAACCATATTTTTCAATGTAATCAATGACACCTTGTCCAATAATAATTGATAGTTTATTTAGTGGGTTTATCAATAATAATCGCTTACTCCACCCTTGCACATAAGCTTGATTATCATCCTGTGCAAATAAATCTTCCTGATTACCTTTTTGCTCTTCCATTTGCCCGATTAGCTCCTGTCCTGCTGGAAACTGCTCATTCTGGCGGTATGCATACGTTATACAGCCTGCAGCAGGTAATAAAGCTAATAAAAAGAGAGAATGTATTACATAAGCTCCAATGATCGCGCCTATCCCAACAATAATTCCAATCGCTAAGAAAATATTTCTATTGAACCGATCATTTTCTTTAGCCGCACTTTTGTATTCTTGAAGTGAATGACCAGGAAGACTATCAACACAATATGTAAAGCGCTGTTTTTCTAATCCCTTTGCCTGATTCCAGATATTTCTAAGATGCGCTGCTAATTCAATATGAGTGGTCCCTAACAGCTGTACAGTTCGCCAATCTTGTTGCAATATCTGTTTAAGAGTTTCATTTTGACCAATAAATCCGCTTATCGCATATTGACCAGGCTGTGCGCGCCTTTCAATTTCTTCTATGGGTATTGCGTTAATTTGATCCAGTTGTGCAATTGAGTCATACCGATCAATCGCCGTTGCCATTGCTGCCATTTTTTGACTCCCTTACTCTGCTATTAGCTTTATTGAGGATCATCGAGGATATCACAAACATTGCCTAAATAAAACTAAAAAGGAATCCTCACTACAATATATAGGCATAAAGAAACCAGGATGTTGAGTAGCTTGCATTTTGCACTGGGTTCATTTGGTTTACTCCTCTTTTTTGCAGTCTCATGCGAGCTATCTTAGGCTTGTTCAAGGGTTCCTATTTCAAACTGCTTTA
>JAGVJV010000198.1 GCA_020050965.1 Parachlamydiales bacterium | reverse complement strand
ATTGATGAGAACAAACAGATTCTAAGGGTCAACATCCATACTGAACCGCCGACGCTCGATGCGCGGAAAGCGACCGATACTTCATCGATCGGGGTCATCCATATGTGCTTTGAGGGGTTGCTCAAAAGAGGCAAGGGCGGAGAGGTCCAACCGGCAATTGCTCAAGATGTCAAAATTTCAGACGATAAGAAGGTTTACACTTTTACGTTGAGGGCGGCCAAGTGGTGGGATGGGAAACCGGTGATTGCGCAGGACTTTGAACTCACCTGGAAAACGGTGCTTGATCCGAATTTTCCTTCAGGATTTGCCAATGACCTCTATGTGATTAAAAATGGCCATCAAGCGAAGATGGGATTGGTTCCCTTGAGCGAAGTGGGGGTGAAGGCCCTCGATGCCAAAACCCTGCAGGTGGAGCTTGAGTATCCGATCCCCTACTTTTTGGATCTCGTGGCTTCCCACTCTTTTCTGGCGGTTCCCCATCATATCACTTCGGTGTATCCAAATTGGGCAGATGGAAGCGGATCGCTTTTTGTGGGCAACGGTCCCTATAAATTGACTAAGTGGAAACACCACAACTTCATCCGCTTGGAAAAAAATGAGCTGTATTGGGATCGGGATACGGTCTCTCTGGAAGAAATCGACATGAGCATCATCGAGGATCCGACGACAGAGCTCAATATGTTTGAGGCGGGAGAGCTCGATTGGGCCGGCTATCCGCTGTCGAACTTGCCCACCGATGCTCTTCAGGCCCTTGCGAGCACAGGGAGATTGAATACTTTTCCTATTTCGGGGACTTATTACTACGCTTTCAATGTTAAGGTCGCCCCTTTTAATAACGTCAATTTCCGGAAGGCGTTTTCGCTTGCTATTAACCGGATGACGATCATTGAGAATATCACTCAATCAAATCAGGCGCCGGCTACGGGTCTGATTCCTCCGACAATTTGGAAAGTGGACACTTATTTTCAGGACAATGATGTTCAAGAGGCGCGCCGTTTATTTGCTCTGGCAATGAAGGAAATGGGCTATACGCCGGAGACGATGCCGAAGATCACTTTGATTTACAACACGTGTGAAAATCACCATAAGATCGCCCAGGCGATTCAGGAGCAGTGGTTCCAGGCTTTTGGCATTCGGGTCAAGCTGTCCAATAAGGAGTGGAAGGTTTTCCTCGATGAGCTCTCGCATGGGCAATTCCAGGTGGCTCGCATGGGCGGTGTTGCCGGTTTTAATGACGCGATGACTTTCTTTGACCAGTACAAATATCTGAATCATAGCAATAACTTTACTGGATGGAGCAATCCTAAATTCACAGAGCTGCTAGAGACAGCTGAGAGGACGCCTAATGCTGAGGAGCGGGAAAAGATGATGCGCGAGGCGGAGAAGATTTTGATTTCTGAGATGCCGATTGCTCCGATCTATTATTACACCGGTACCTATGTCAAAAAGAATTATGTTAAAGGGATTGAATTGACCGAGTTTAACCACGGCGATTATAAATTTGCCTTTTTAGAGACGCAATGACCCAGTTTTTACTAAAGAAAATCATCATCCTTCTGGTCTCTCTCTTCATGGTGGCGACGCTCACTTTTGCTCTGATGCAGATGATCCCGGGGGATCCGTTTACGCAAGAAAAGGCAGTGCCGGAAGAGATCTTGAAAGCGATGTATCGGCACTATGGTCTTGATCAACCTTGGTATGTCCAATACTGGCGCTATATGAAGGGTTTGGTGACATTCGATTTGGGGCCTTCGTTTAAGTATCAGGGACGGACCGTCAGCGAGATCATTCGGGAGGGATTCCCCGTTTCGCTCACTTTGGGACTCGAGGCTTTGCTCTTGTCGATTTTCACAGGAATTGGATTGGGCTGCATCGCGTCTCTCAAGCATGCCAAGTGGCAAGATCATTTTACGATGGTGCTCGCTGTGCTCGGCATTTCGGTTCCCAGCTTTATTTTGGCGACCTTTCTTCAATATTTCTTTGCCATGAAGCTCGATCTGCTCCCGGTGGCTCGGTGGGGAACGTTTGACCATTCGATTTTGCCGGCAATTGCTCTCGCAGCGCTGCCGACGGCATTCATTGCGCGGCTCACTAGGTCCAATATGGTCGAGATCATGCAGCAAGATTATATTCAAACGGCTCAATCAAAGGGGCTCAATTCATTTCAAATTGTGCTGCGCCACTGTCTGCGCAATGCACTGCTTCCCATCGTCACCTATTTAGGCCCCCTGACTACAGCAATTCTGACGGGGAGTTTCGCTGTGGAAAAAATTTTTGGTATTCCCGGCCTCGGGCAATGGTTTGTCATGAGCATCACCAACCGAGATTACACAGTCATTATGGGAACGACTGTATTTTATAGCGCCATTTTGATGCTCAGTGTGTTTTTAGTAGATGTTCTCTACTGTTTTATTGATCCTCGCATCCAGTTAATAGATAGAAAAGTGAGAGTATAAAGTGTCTGTGCTATTTCGAAATAATACTCCTGAACACTACAACTACTGGCAAGATAGCTGGCGTCGTTTGAAGTGCAACCGGATGGCGATGATCGGGTTTTGCGCTCTGGTGCTGCTGATCTTCATGGCCATTATTGGCCCATTCCTCACCCCTTATACTTACTATGAGACCCACCTCCACCTTAAGAACCAGCCCCCTTCTGCACAATTTTGGTTTGGGACCGATGAGCTCGGGCGCGATCTATTTACCCGTGTCTGGTGGGGCGCCCGCATTTCTCTTCTTGTAGGAATCGCCGCTTCCGTGATCGATCTCATCATCGGCGTCTTCTATGGATCGCTTGCAGCCTCTTTTGGTGGAAAAATCGAAGAATTGATGATGAGGGTTGCCGATATCCTCTACTCGATCCCCTATTTGCTCGTCGTCATTCTGTTGATGGTAGTGATCGGCTCAGGAATTGGGACGATTATTCTCGCGCTCACAATTACCGGCTGGATCAGCATGGCGCGGATTGTTCGGGGGCAAATTTTACAGCTCAAAGAGCTCGATTTTGTGAAGGCGGCCCGAGGTCTTGGCGCATCGAGACTGCGCATTTTATGGCGCCATTTGATCCCCAACGCTCTTGGGTCGATCATCATTACGGTGACCCTAACGATCCCAACGGCGATTTTTGCCGAGGCCTTCTTGAGCTTTTTGGGGCTAGGAGTTCAAGCGCCTATCGCCAGCTGGGGAACGATGGCCAATGATGGCCTCCCTGCGCTGCGCTACTATCCTTGGCGGCTCTTTTTCCCAGCTGGGTTTATCAGCATCACCATGCTCAGTTTCAATCTCCTTGGCGATGGTTTACGCGACGCCTTTGACCCGAGGTTGCGTATATGAATCCCCTTCTTTCGGTTAAGGATCTCCATGTCGCATTTAGAGTGCAAAAGCAGTCCTTAAAGGCTGTGCGAGGTGTCTCGTTTGATCTCTATGAGGAAGAAATACTCGGGATCGTCGGCGAGTCTGGATGTGGAAAAAGTGCCACGGCAAAAGCACTCGTCCGTCTGCTTCCCGCCCATTCGAGCCTCATTTCTGGCGAGGTGATCTACAAGGGAGAAAATCTCCTTTCTTTCGATGATAGAAAGATGCAAAAGATACGAGGAAAAGAGATCGGGATGATTTTCCAAGATCCGATGACCTCTCTTAATCCGACGATGAAAATAGGCGACCAGATCATTGAAGGGTATTTGCACCACACGAAAAACGCTTCTCGCAAAGAGGCCAGAGCTTATGCGATACAGCTTCTCGAGCTAGTCGGCATCCCTCAGGCATTTACCCGGATTGATCAGTACCCCCATACCCTCAGCGGCGGGATGCGCCAGAGGGTGATGATTGCGCTGGCCCTGGCTGCTAAACCTAAAATCATCATTGCCGACGAGCCGACCACTGCCCTCGACGTGACCATCCAGGCACAAATCCTCGACTTGATGCAAGAGATCAAAAAGAAAACGGGCACCAGTTTCATCCTGATCACCCACGACATGAGTGTCGTCGCCGGCTATTGCGATCGAGTGATCGTCATGTATTGCGGCAGAGTGATCGAAAAGGCTAAAGTCGAGCAGCTCTTTGCCCGCCCTAGCCACCCCTATACGCAAGGACTGCTGCAATCGATTCCACGATTGGATATGGCCCCCGATCAACCGCTCGTCCCGATCGAAGGCTCCCCTCCTAATTCGTTAAATGCGATTGCAGGATGCGCCTTCTGCAGCCGCTGCAAATTTGCCACCGAAGTTTGCAAAGCTGATGACCCGGAGCTCAAAAAAATCGGTGAAGAGCATTTGCTGGCTTGCTGGAACAAAGGAAGCGATGGAACCGCTAATTAAGATACGCAATCTCAAAAAGTACTATTCCCAGGATCAAAAGATCGTTAAAGCGATCGACGACATCTCCCTTGATATTTTTCCAGGGGAGACGCTGGGCCTAGTCGGAGAAAG
Source organism: Parachlamydiales bacterium (assembly GCA_020050965.1). GTDB lineage: Bacteria > Chlamydiota > Chlamydiia > Chlamydiales > Rhabdochlamydiaceae > Sacchariniichlamydia. The sequence goes on along the minus strand of JAGVJV010000198.1, from coordinate 2,126 downwards.
CGGCTGCGGAAAATCGACCGTAGCCCGTTGCTTGCTCGGCCTCTCGGACATCACAAGCGGCACCATCGAATTTGAAGGGAAATCGATCGCCCATTTAACTGGAAAAGAGCTAAAAACCTTCCGTCGCCAAGCGGGGATGATCTTCCAAGACCCTTATGCTTCACTCAATCCCCGCATGACCGCAGGCGATATCATTGCCGAGCCGCTTGAGATCCATAAACTGCTCAAAGGCGAGGCCAAAGATCGGCGCATCGAAGAATTGCTCCACCTAGTTGGCCTACCCCTCAGCAGTATTTCTCGCTATCCCCATGAGTTTTCCGGTGGTCAAAAACAGCGGATCGGCATCGCCCGTGCCCTTTCGATGCACCCACGTTTCATCATCTGCGATGAGCCGATTTCTGCCCTCGATGTTTCGGTCCAGGCCCAGATCATCAACCTGCTTAAAAAATTGCAGAAAGAGATCGGCCTCACCTACCTTTTCATCGCCCACGATTTGCGCATTGTGAAATATCTCTCAACCCGCGTCGCAGTGATGTACCTCGGCCATATCGTAGAAATCTCGTCCTCTGAAGCGCTATATAAAAATCCGCTCCATCCCTACACACAAGCTCTTCTTTCGGCGATCCCCATTCCCGATCCAACAATTGAAAAACAGCGCAAGCGGATCATTTTGCGCGGCGAAGTTCCCAGTCCCCTCAATCCTCCGAAAGGATGCCCCTTTGTCACTCGCTGCCCGCATGCCACGCCCACCTGCCATTACGTCCGTCCCCAGCTCAAAGAGATCCACCCAGGCCATTTTGCCGCCTGCCATTTACTAAAAGAGATCAGTCCAACCCCTCTCGTTCAGCTGCCTACTGAAACAGTGGTCAAAACACCGTGAACGTTCACGTTATGTTAACTTGAAGTAATGAACACCCGGCAGGGAGCCTTTTTCAGAATTCGTTCGGTGACGGCATCTAGACCGCCCTCGGGCTTTTCTTTCGATTTGAGTGAGCTGAGGACCAGCAGATCAAATTTCTTATGTTCAATATACTGGATAATCGACGCGTCGAATGTGCGGCATCTGAGAATTTTTGTCTCGATATCAACCCCAAATTCATGAGCGATTGCCTCAGCTCGTTGTAGAATCGATTCGGCCACTACGACCCGGTAAGGGAGCGGGGCATCGAGGGGCAGCGAATAGGGCACGCGGATGAGATAGATGGCGGTGAGCTTAGCATCGTGCTGTTTGGCTAGTTCACAGGCCAGTTGAACTGTTTCGGTATGATTATTGATCTTGGTGGGGACCAGGATATGCTTTGGCTCAAAAGGCTTGAATTGAGAAATTTTAATCTTTTCGATTTGAAGCTGACCCATCGGGGCGATCTTCTTCTTTTTCCGATAGTATAGATACATTCCAAGACCTAGAAGCATCCAGATAATTCCGAGATAGCGTCCCCCTGGTTTGGTGACTACTACGAGAATCCAGACTCCCAATGTAGCAAGCGCTCCAACTACAGCTGTGAGTGGGATGGAGATATTTTTCGAGATTTTGATATTGAGAGGTGCTCGAAAAGGGCGCTCAAGATCGGGCTGTTTGATGCGGAGAGCGATGAGAGAGACGTGGGCTGAGAAAAACGCGAGCATCGCTCCGAAGTTGTAGAGGTCGGCTAGAAAATGGAGGTTGCCGCGGCTGGCAAGGATGACAATAGATGCAAATACAGCGAAGATGGCTAGAGATAGGGCTGGAGTTCGATACCGTTTGCTTACCTGAGAAAAAAAGTTGGGCAGCTGATAATATTCACCCATGTTGAAGGCCAGCCGCGAGGCGCCTAATAGACCTGCATTGCCTGCAACAATCAACAGTGCAGCAGCAAGAAAACCTACAAGCGGGCCTAAAAGACGGCTGCCAACAGGGAGATGAGCGACAATTCCAGCAATGGGGTTGTTGAGATATTCCACTCCTAGCTCCTTAGGAGTAAGAAGTCCAAGACCGACGAATGCAATTGCCATATAGAGGAAAACCAGGACGCCCATTACGGTCATGATCGCCCGTGGAAGTGTTTTAATGGGGTTTTTCGCTTCCCCACCTAATGCAGCAATCGTCTCAATCCCTGTATAAGCGACCATCGCCATGGCAGTTCCCT
>JAGVJV010000055.1 GCA_020050965.1 Parachlamydiales bacterium | reverse complement strand
TCCAGCCCTCAAAATTGCTCTCATCTTGCGCAATTGCATTCTTGTAGCAGCTTACGCCTTTGATGATTTGGCGCATATCTTTCACCATAGACGCGAGGGAGAGGGCGGCATCTCCAAAATCGATCCAGAAATCAGAGGGGAGTCTTTCAGAGGTTTCAATAGCTCTTTCAAAGGAGTGGATCGCTTTTTGATAGTCTACTGCTTCTCCGGAATGGTCGCCGATGTAACTCCAAATGATGGCATAGTCCCACAAAAGGTCTGCAGATGGATCGGCGAGTCCGAGCGCTTTTTCAAATTTATCTTTGGCATCGACAAAGTAGTGGTGCTCTTCTTGACGCTCACCCAGCAGGGTAAGGGTATTGCCCCAAGCATGTAAAATGTCGACATCGGTTGGATCGAGGCGGTGGGCCTGCTTAAACTTCTTACAGGCCAGTAGCAGCGCCTGCTCTCGCCCTTCTTCGCTCCCGTATTCAAAGAAGGATAGCCCTTCGCGGTAGTAGAGGCTAGGATCGGCATCCCCAAGCATCGCTTCGGCCTTTAGAAAGGCGTCTAGCCCTTCAGCAAAGTGGCCGTGCAGGAGCTTTTCCTCGCCAAATGCGATGAGCGACTCTGCTGGATCTTTTGTGGGTAGAGAGATTGTGCTTAATGCTTCCATTTCACCTCAAAGGTAAATGTGGGAGTATAGAAAAGGGGGATTTTTTCGACAATCTATACCCGATTCTTGAGCGATTTCGGGTCTTATATTTGGTTGGTTTTAAACCGGTTGGAATCGAATAAAAATTTTTTGTAAAGACGACATGGGCTTGCTTTACGATTTTCTGATTGAATCGTTGATTATTGTTTTGTGTTAATGTATGATATCTGTTTGTGTATAAATTATATATGTTAGTAATGTATTAATTTAATTTAAAAATAAGGAGTTTTTTATGTGTATGAATATTTCCCCAACTGCATCTGCAATATTATTCGCTGGCTTGTATGGAGGACCTGTAGTAGGAATCGGCGCGGCTGCTTTAGAACTAGCTGCTAAGCAAATAAACAAGGAATCTTACCCAATTGCTAGAAGTGTATTAGAAACTGCAACCAAGGTCATTCAAGCGGCAACAGCAGCAATTGCTCTTTTGTTCTGGGCTAACTTTGGATTATCACTGCCTATAGGACTGGGACTTGGAGTCGCAATTGGAGGAGTGATGGTATTAACTCATATTTTAAATGGAATAGCTGAAAACACGAATAATGAGACGCTTAAAAATATATTTAGTATAGCGGACAAAGTTGCAAGTTGCGCCTCAAAAATAATCAACACAGCGTTATTTGCAATGACTGCATATTTTGTAGGGTTATCTTACGGTATTAATCCAATTATCGGAATCATGACTGGTCTTGTTGCAGGCACTGTTAGCCTAGCAGCCTTTCTAAAACAAGACCCTGTTCAACCAAAACAACCAGTAGAAAAACCAGTTGTTGAAGGCGCTTTGGTATAACCTAGCTATAGAAGAAATAATCCGTGGCGGAATCGATGTTTATACCTTGATTCCGCCTATCGGCCAACTTTTGAGTGTTTTTGGGATAACTGCAGCAATTGGGAGAGTTCAAAGTAAAGTGATCCTTCTAAAAGTCAGCTGTGTACGCTTAGATGAGGCCAAAAGATCGAATGCCTTTTGCACTTCCTGGTCATAAGGAAGGAGATTTAGACATTTATGTTCAATTCCTAATGCTTCCAAACCCTCTAACATCTCTCTATGGATATCTGAATCGTTTTCAAATTCATTTTTAAATCCAAGGCCATCTAAAACTATAGCGTTATTTTCACTGCCAGTAACCAAAAAGCCAGTTATAACTCCTAAAATTTGATCGGATTTAACAGTGCCTTTTATATCGAAACAATTTGAGGAATCGGGAATTTGGCCAGGAGGTTCCTTATCATTGTTTTCTAAAGAGAGGGAAAACTGCGCAGTGTTACGGCGAAGGCGAGGCGCCGCTTTAGCCAACAACTGATTCTTGGGGTTGCATCGACATAGCACTAATGCAAATTCTACAAAATCTCTCTCTGTTTGTGATTCTGCCTGTAAAATCTTATGGTTATAAGAGAGAATACCTTCTAAAGCAATTTGGCTAGTCGCTTTTGCTTTGTCGAGGTTTTCTTTGGAGTAGGTCTTTACTTTGAGATTTTTTAAGTCTATATCTGTCGTAGATGGTGAATATTCCTGTAGAGTTTTCTCTAAAAAAATCATGGAATGATGATCAAGAGCGTTTTTAATATGAGATACGCGTCTATACCCCTTTTTCTCATAAAATTCCGGTGCTTGGAAATCATAAGTGCACAAAGTAATCTTTTTTGCTTTTAATTTATATGCGTAGTTTTCAGCTGTGTCTAAAAGCCTCGAACCAATTTTTTGGTTGCGATTCTCTTCATCAACAAAAAGCAGATCCAATGAAAGTGTATCATTATTCATTACTCTAGCATAGAGAGTGCCGACGATTTTTTGACTGCAAAGATCCTGAATTCTCAAAGCTAAAATTTCAACAGGAAAGGGTGCTGAGGTTAAAGAGAAATTTTTTGTGATTTGTCGAATCGACTCCATCTTTTTTGCATCGATGGGCTTTCTCTTGGTGGGATCCAAGGAAGTCAAGACAACTTCAACGCAATGATTGTTATTTGAATTTGTTTTTAAAATTGCAGACATCTATTCTATTTTAATCTATTTATATCTTTTATTAAAGATGTTTGTTTTGTAATAAAAGGATTGATAGATATTAAAATTTTTTTTGGTATTTTGAAGCGAGGAAGATGAAGGGATAAATAATTGTGGATCGGATCTTCCTCAAGGTCGTTTTTACAGTAGATTTTTGCAATCGGGCACATCCCAAATTCTAAATCGGCTTCGGGTTCGACTCGAGCTTCTATCACATCAGGATATTGCAGTAATAGTTTTTCGATCTCTTCGGGGATGATGTTTTCTCCCCCAGAGATAAATTGTCGATCTTTTCGCCCTACAATTTCCAGTTCGTTTTGGGCATTGAACCTTCCAATATCGCGGGTAGGGAACCAGTCGCAGATCGACTCTTTCCAAAAGTAGCGCTCGAAAAGGGAGGGGCCTTTGAGCAAAATTTCACCCTCCTCGGAGAGTTTAAGTTCGATGTGGGGGAGGATAACGGCTCTTTTGCCTGGAGGTTTTAGTACAGCCATCGAGGCAGATTCAGTCATCCCATAACTGCAGTAAATAGGCAGACCATGGTTGAGGGCTTGTTTATATAAGTTTGCAGAAAGGGGGGCGCCTCCGACGAGCAGACATTTGAGTTTGGGCAAGCTTTCCTGTTTTTCGATCAATCGGAAGAGCTGCGTCGGCACCATCGAAATGTGGGTGGCCTCTTTCCATTGATCAGGAAAAACCATAGTGGCTCCGGTGCAGAATGTGCGCAGCATGAGAGCGATCCCTGAGATATGAAAAAGCGGAAGGTTTAAACAATAGGTGTCGCCCATTTTTAGGTTGAGGGCTTCAGCACAGCTTTGTGCAGAGGTAAGTAGAGCCTTAAATCGGTGGCAGACAATTTTGGCCGCCGAGGAGGTTTCGATGAGGGTGGCAAGGCTATTTTCATCGATGGTGTCGATTTCCAAAGCAGATGAAGAGGGGCTTGGCTTCACTAATTTTGCGCCGGTGCGTTGGAGTCTCTCTTGGATGGCCTGCTCAGGATGTCGAAAACTGATGGGGTAAACGGCTTTTTTCATCCGCCATGCTGCGAAAAAAAAGGCCACATCAATGGGCGACTGCTCAGGAACAAAAGCCAAAATCTGTTCAGAAATTTCTCTTAGACTAAAACAGAGCTGTCCAATCAACCTATCAAATGCTTCATAGGTCATCCCTGGCAGGGCAAGGGCATCAGGACGTTGCTGTTTCCAGCTCGCAACAGGACAAGGTATCATTTTTGTTCTCGAAGTAACGAAGGGTGTCGAGCCCATGGTAGCTATTTTGCAGTCCTAAACGGTAGATCAGTCTTTCTATTTGGGCGATGCCGATAGGGCTTTCAAAACTGCTGGTAAGGACGACGGGCACGCCTAAATTCAGTAGGTGGGTAAAGGGGTAGGCCATGGTGGGCTTGATGATGAGGGCTTTTAAGTGCTCGGACTTCAAAAAGGGAGTCAGATCTTTGTGGTCGCGCAGGGTTTCATCAAGGGCGAAGGGGTAGGGGAAATGGATGAGGTCTTTGGGGGTGGAGGTGGGCTCTTCGATATAATCAAAATGGTCTTGTGGATAGCGCTGGCAAAAGGCAAGGGAGTCGGCGGTCTTCCATTTCCGATTGAGATCAAGACGCAATTGAAATCGGTCTCTCAATTTGTCGACTAGATCGATGGCTGAGGAGAGATTGAAATGACCCAATTTGATTTTTGCTTTAACATAGCCTTCTTCATAGACTTCATCAGCACGGTGCAGAATCTCATCGGGAGAGCCGAAGAGGAGCGCATATTTTAGACAGGGGGGTGTTTCGACGGGGGGCTCAAGCAGATCGAATAGGGCCGATTCGACTCCAAAGTAGACGGAGGAGCAGAGTCCGAGGTTGTCTAAATTGTGGAGAGCCTGTTTCGTCCACCAGGTGGTGAGCAGTTTTTTAGAGATCTTTTGCAATTGCTGCAAAGCCTCGTCGAGGGTCTCAGTGCTATAGCCGGGAAGGGGAGAGATTTCGGCAGTAGCTATTTTTCCATCTTCTCGGGAAAGTTGGAGCAAGATCCCTCTGCGCAAGCAGCAGCTATCAATAAGAAAGGGTTGAAATTTCAAACTTTTAATAATCATAGAATGTAACCAATTGAAAAGATGGTTGAGTAGAGAAATAAGAATTTACCTGTATTTGCAAGCAGTAAATTGTAGGTGTGAGAATCTTTATTCTTCATGACTATTCGAACAAGGAGCGCACCAGGAATTAAACAGAGGGAGCAGAGGAGTTGCAAAAGATGCTTTTCATGAAAGTAAAGAGGAATTAGGAGTCCTGCAAAGAGGGCGATGGCATATTCCCATTTGCCAAATGCGGTCCCAAAGCGGCAGATGAGGTTTTTTCGGCCAGCTATCCGATCTTCTTCCACATCGCGCAGGTGGTTAATGACCAGAATTGCGCAGGAGAAAAGTCCTGGAGCAAGCCCAGCGATGAAGGCAGCACGCGATAGTTCTAGAGTTTGCAAATAGTAAGTGCATCCGGTGGCGACAGGTCCAAAAAAGATCAAAACGAAGAATTCGCTAAGCCCTAAGTAAGCCAGAGAAAAGGGGCCTGCAGTATAGCCTACAGCGCAGAGCAGGGCGAGGGCAACTAGAATTGAAATGACCCATCCACCGCGAAAAATCAGGACGCTGCCGCAAACTGCCGTGAATAAGAGCACCGCAAATGTGAGAAGCTTCATTTGGGCAACGCTCATGAGGCCGCTCGCTGTCACCCGGACTGGCCCTTTTCTGGCAGCTGTATCGGCCCCTTTGAGAAAGTCGAACAAATCGTTAGCGACATTAGTGGAGATTTGGATGCCTAGGCCGGTTAAAAGGGTGAAAAGAAGAACCCAGAAATGAAAACTTCCCTGATGAGCTGCCATCGCAGTGCCAATGCAGATTGGACTGATCGCTGCGAACAACGTTTTTGGTCTAAAGCTGAGCAGAATATTTCTCATGGCCGTTTAGGGAATTTAGAAAAGTCGGGTTTCTGTTTTTTGAGAAATGCGCGGTGCCCTTCTTTGGCCTCTTCGGACATGTAGTAGAGAAGTGTTGCATTTCCTGCAAGCTCCTGCACTCCCGAAAGTCCATCGCAATCGGCATTGAAAGCAGATTTCAAGCAGCGGAGTGCAAGCGGCGAATGCTCGAGCATTTGCTCACACCATTCAAGGGTCGTTTTTTCCAGATCTTCATAGGGGACCACCGCATTGACTAGGCCCATTTCTAGTGCTTCCTGGGCATTGTATCTGCCGCACATGAACCAAATTTCGCGCGCTTTTTTCTGCCCGACGATTCGGGCAAGATATCCCGCTCCAAAGCCACCATCGAATGATCCTACTTTTGGGCCAGTCTGTCCAAAAATCGCATTATCGGCGCAGATCGTCAAATCGCAGATCACGTGCAGCACATGGCCGCCGCCGATCGCATAGCCTGCCACCATCGCAATGACCGGTTTTGGACAAGAGCGGATCTGTTTTTGCAAATCGAGTACGTTGAGACGATCCATGCCGAGTCCATCGGTGTAGCCAGCATCGCCGCGGATTCGCTGATCTCCGCCAGAACAGAAAGCCTCTTTTCCTTCGCCTGTCAGAATGATGACGCCAATCTTCTCATCCATGCGGGCATCTAAAAGGGCTACTGCCATCTCATCGACGGTGACGGGGCGGAAAGCATTGCGCACTTCTGGACGATTGATGGTGATCTTGGCGATTCCACCCATTTTGTGGTATTTGATGTCCTGAAATTTTTTCACCTCGGTCCATGTGAATTGGGGAACTGTCTGTTCAATAGTGGTCATCAAGGGCTCCTTTTATGATCTCTGCACATCCGACTGGATTTTCCAAATGGACTGCGTGTCCTGCATTTTCAACAGTGAAAAAATTTAACTTAGGCAATATTCTATGATAAAGGGCCACATATTTCAAGTCTTCTTTGCCAGAAATGAAAATCGTTCGTGGATCTATCTCTGGAGCGTTTTTTTTGGCAATGCTATACCGCTCTAAAAAATGAGCAAGATGGGATGGATTTTGTGCAGCGCGGCGTGAGAAAATGATGGGAAATTGAGGGTGTTTTTTTAGAGTGCGGAATAACTCTTGGTCATACCATTTTTCTAGGAACTCTTCAAACGGGGCTGTCTTGAGTAGAGAGATCCATTCTTGGTCGATTTTCCAGCGAGCTTTTTTTTCTTCGTCGTTTTGCAACCCTGGATGAGCAGAGAGGGCGATAATGCGTCCATAGCTTTTTGGGAAACGAGATTTTAATTCGAGCGCGATTCTTCCGCCGGCCGAATATCCGATCACCATTTTGGCTTGGGGAAACTCCTTTTGAATGGCGAGAGGGATATCACTCTCTTCATAGGGAAGATCGATACAGCAACAGTCGCAGGGAAGTAGCTGGATGAGAGGCTCCCAGTCCTCTTTTTGCCCTAAGAAACCGTGCAGGAAGAGGAGCATAATTGTTGCTTAACTTGGTTGTCGATCTGTTTGTGAAGAGCGAGATTTTCTTCTCTATTCGTGTGCACCTCGATAAGACAAGAGCCCTCTTTTTTCAAGATTGCACCCAGTTCTTCAGTTGTTTTCGGATTCTCATAAGGCAGACCAAATAGTTCAGCAGCTTTTTCAAATTTCAGCTCATGCGCTGCCGCAAAGTAGGTGTCGAGCAGTTCTTTGCGCTCTCCGATGCTTAAGAAGGAAAAGATGCCTCCCCCGCCATTGTTGATCACAATGAGCTTGACCGGGTGCTTGGTCTTTTTAAGTTGTGCAAGGGAATTGAGGTCGTGCAGGAAAGTTTGATCGCCCACTACACCGATTAATGGCATTTGATTTGCTATACCTGCACAAGTGGCAATATTTCCGTCGATTCCAGAGAGCCCTCGGTTGGCGAAAATAGGGCCACGCGGGGTACGGGGAAAAAAGAACATCTCGGCATCGCGAATCGGCATGCTATTGGCGAAAAAGAGGGGGGTGTCGACCTTTTCCAGTTCTTTAATCACTCCCGGCTCAGTAAGGTTTCCACCCTCAATTGCCGGAGTTGCCATTTCTACCCACTCATCAAACCAGCCCTGTTTTGCTACTAGGCGGCCGGCAACACTACTGCAAAAGAACTGAGGATCGCAAATAATCCGATCGGTGACACAGTGGAGCGGATCGACCCGTTTGGGATGGCTGGCCACATGGATGACCCTTTTTTGCTGCGCGCTCCATTGAAGGAGGACTTTAGAAACATAAGCATCCCCAAAGTGGAGAATGGCATCGGCTTTGAGGTCGGGCAGCGATTTCAGGATGTGGTGGTAGTAGGGGATCGAGCGGTGAGTGGCAAGATGGCGGTGCGATGAGTTGATATCGGCAAAAATGGGCCAGCCCAGTTTCTCTGAAAGCTGATCGACCGCAGTGCAGCTTCCATTTGCACCGATGATGATGATTCCTCTATCAATTTCTCCTAAAGTTTTAGCCCAAAGTTCCACATTCTCTTGGCTTAAATGGGCCTCGGGGAGCGTATAGGTTGTTGAGTTCATCTTTAAAGGTTGAGGAGAAATTTCATCAAAAAAGGGCTCGGGGAAAGGGCAATTCAAATGCACCGGCCCTTTGTTTGGATACATCGATCGGTTGACCATCTGCGCAACAGTCGTCGCCAGAAAGTTTTGCGGCAGAGCTGTGCTTGGGCTAGAAAGGTCGAAGAAGTAGTTCACATAATCGGAAAAAATCTTGAGCTGATCGCAAGTCTGATTCGCCGTCACATCGCGCAGCTCTACCGGCCTGTCAGAGGTGAGCAAAATCAATGGGACATGGGCATATTTAGCTTCCATGATCGCCGGCAATAGGTTTCCCAGAGCCGTTCCAGATGTGACGATCATGGCGGCAGGTTTTCCTGTGGCTTTTGCATATCCGAGTGCGTGGAAAGCGGTTCCCCGTTCGTCAAAGTGGACAAAAGTAGTCGCACCAGGATGCTCGGCTACTGCCAAAGCGAAAGGTGTTGAACGAGAGCCCGGGGAGAGGCAAAAATAGGAAACTCCTTGTGCAATGAGCTGATCGATGATGGTTTTGCCCCAAATTGAGGTTAAGTTGCCGCTTTGCACAGATTCCTCCAAAGAGACGTTTTATGTTCGAGTTCCTCCCACTCATTCTGGGGGATAGAACCGGAAACAATACCAGTTCCCGCAAAAAGATTCAGCCTATTTTCTTTGATCAGAGCCGAACGAATTCCAACTGCAAATTCGGCTTGAGACTGGCTGATGTAGCCAAGAGGGGAGGCATACCAACCCCGCTCAAAAGGCTCAGAC
>JAGVJV010000225.1 GCA_020050965.1 Parachlamydiales bacterium | reverse complement strand
CTGCGTCAGTTCGAGGTTGCGCTGGGTATTTTTGTCGATCTGCATGTAGCTAAGGTTGGATTGAGTGCGCAGAGTCAAAAGATGACTGATCGGCAGATTCAATTCTTCACTGACGTAGGTGAGCAGTGCGCCGGCCGCCGTAATCCCTGCGACAAAACCTTTGAGACCAAATCCATCTAGAGAGTGGACCTTAAAGTGTTTTTTCAAAAATTCTATGCTGCTCTCATGATCAAAGTGCCACCCTTCGAGGTAGTGGGCCTTTGGCAATTCTTTGTCCTCCTTCAACTTCTTAGGGAGGATCAGCTCTTTGGGACAGACTCGGGCAAGTTCATCGAGGAGCGCCTGCTTATTTTCAAATTCGATCACAACAAAGTCGGCAGTGGTGATGTCGAGAAAAGAGAGGCCCCAGCTCTGGTTGAGTTGGACGATGCTGGCCAAATAGCTCGGCTCTTTATCTTGGATCAGTGTCGAATTGATCACCGTTCCAGGAGTGACGATCCGGACGATTTCCCTTTTGACGATCCCTTTGACCTCTTTGGGATTTTCCATCTGTTCGGCAATTGCCACTCGGTAACCTTTTGCGACGAGCCTGTCGATATAGGTATCGCAGATGTGATGGGGGACGCCAGCCATCGGAATCTCTTGCCGTTTGGTGAGCGTCAGGTCGAGTTCTTTGGAAATCAGCTCAGCATCTTCATAGAAGGCTTCATAGAAATCGCCAAGACGAAAGAAGAGGATGGTCTCGGGGGCCGACTCTTTGCAGGCGTGCCATTGGGCCATCATGGGTGTTTGTTGTGCGGTCGTCATATATTGTACTGCAAAAATACACATCTATTAGTATAAAATCAACTGTATGGCACTTTATACCACCGAGAGCTTAGACACATTACGCGACAAGGTTGACCTGATCGAGGTTCTCTCTTCTCATATGCAATTGAAGCGATCGGGGGCCACCTATAAGGGACTCTGCCCTTTCCATGAGGAAAAAACCCCCTCCTTCATGGTCCAGGCGGGCGATACCCATTACCACTGTTTTGGGTGCGGGGCCCATGGCGATGCGATTGCCTTTTTGATGAACCATGTCAAAATGAATTTTGTCGATGCGGTAGAATCGTTGGCTGAGCGTTTTGGCGTCTCTCTTGAAAAGACCGAAGGGGAGAAAAAAGGACCCGATCGAGTTGCTTTAAAAGAGGCTCTCGATTTGGCATGCCGCTTCTACAACACCCTTTTACTGCATACTGAAGAGGGTCATCAGGCGCTCCACTATCTCTACAAAAGAGAGATCGATCTCGACTTCATCCAATTTTTTCAAATCGGCTATGCCCCTTCCGATCGGAGTCTATTTCATACCTTTGCTAAAAAAGAGGGGATTCCGCAAGAGATTTTGATTAGCACAGGACTGATGACCGAAAAAGGGAATGACTTTTTCTCCGAGAGGATTACCTTCCCCATCCGCGATGCCTTTGGCGCAGTCGTCGGCTTTTCAGCACGCAAGATCAAAGAAGAGACCTTCGGCGGCAAATATGTGAATACGCCTGAAACACCTCTATTTAAAAAATCGCATCTGCTTTTCGGGCTCAACTATAGCCGGCAGCGGATTGCTAAAGAGCGCCGGGCAATCATTGTCGAAGGGCAGGTCGATTGCCTAAGGCTGATTCATGCTGGCCTCAATTTTGCTGTCGCCGCGCAAGGGACCGCTTTTGGAGAGGGGCATGTCAAACTGCTCACCGATCTAGGCGTTAATCAGGTTTTCTTGGCTATGGATGGTGACAATGCCGGCAAAAGCGCAGCGGTCAAAGTGGGAAATCTATTTCAAAAAGAGGGGATCGGCGTCTCGGTTCTCGACTTGCCTGCCGAGCATGACCCCGATAGCTTAGTGAGAGCGGAGGGGGTGGATGCTTTCTCCAAATTACTGAATACTCCAACTGATTACCTCACGTTTTTAGTCAAAGTTTCCTCCATGGGCCTCGACCTCTCCAACCCTGCCCAAAAGAATGAATTGCTGCGCAAATTGACCGATCAGATTAGAGCCTGGGAAGAGCCGGTGATGGTGCACGAGAGCCTGCGCAAGATTGCTGAGCTAACACGCGTCCCCGAATCGGTGGTCGGCGTCGGAGCGAGCACACCGCAGGCCTATTTCGTCAAACGGTTCGGAAGTGCCAGCAGGGAAAATGTCGACCCCGATCAAGTGCTAGAGACAGACCTGCTCCGCTGGCTCATCTTAAGAGCAAATCCTCGTCTTTTTGACATTGCCAAGCTCAATGTGGCCCCTGACCTATTCCGCCATCCTGTTTGTCGCCGCATCTTTGAAACATTCATCTCAAGCCAAGGCCCTCGCGATCTGATTTCTCTAGGCAGCATCCTCGAAAAAGAGGAGGAGCAGAGATTACTTGCGGAGATCGTGCGGAAAAAGGTGAATTCTGATAAAGCAGAAGAAGGGCTAGTAGAAGTGATCCACCGCCTGCTCATCCGGAAATGGATGGAAGAGCGGGAGGCGATCAAGCAGAAGATCCAAAGTGGAACCTGCACGGATGAAGAGGCGCTGAAACTGGCCAGAGTATTCGACGAAATTAGGAAAAATCAGCCCACTGTAGTGCTTCCATGAACTCGACTTTGTACATTTTTTGGCAAGAGATCCGAGGGAGGCGTCCGATGATTTTATTATTTTTTTGCGAATTCATAGCTGCGAGGACCCTATGAATGAGCAAAAAAATAATAAAAGGGCGGACGCTATCCCCGGAATTATTGCCAAAAAAATGTACAAAGTCGAGTTAAGACATCTGATCTTTTTTGATAGCAACTGCCATCTCTGCCAAAAGTCGGTCAGAAAGCTACAGGAGCTCGACAAAGAAAAAATCTTCGAATTTTATCCCTTAACAAGCGCCAAAGCCAAAGAATTAGTTCCCGCAAAGTACCTCACCGGCGATACGATGGTTTTACTTGAGGATCAGAAACGGGTTTGGGTCCGCGCTAAGGCAGTCTTCCGCATTTTCAAACTTCTTGGTGGCAAGTATGAATGGCTTGGGGCGCTTTGTTATGTGCCAGGGATCGATCTATTTTATCGGGCCGTGGCACATAACCGGAATTTGTTTGGAAATTAGCTCAAGAGCAAACTGGGAAATGCAAATACAGGGTGGCTAAATCCCATGCAGTTTGGACAGAAGTGAGGCGTAGCTAACCATAATAGGGCCGCTTTTTCGAATTCCCGAATCACTTCATCAGCAACCTTATCAGATACCGCCAATACAGGTTGATTTCCGATGTAGAACACAGTCCATATCCTTTTTGTAGGCTTTTCAGACTGTTTTTCAGCGAGTTCCGTAGCATTGACCTCTACGATATCATCTTCTGGTTTAGGAGTAGCCACAGTAACAAGTGCCGTGCTTTTTTCTGACGCAGGTTGTTCTCTGTTTGTTTCTTCAAACTCAACAGTCATTGTTGCAGAATAAGAATGGATTTTACTCTCTGATGCGGTTTCTTCAGCATCAACAGTCTGTTCAGTTGTTGGAGTAGAGGAGAAACATCTGCTGAGCGCATACAGAGAAACAACAGCTCCCGTGGCAAGTACAGGAAGGGCAATCTCAGGTCGTGCAAGAGCAGCATTCTTAAGTGCCTCAGCATTTTTCCAGTTCACGACGTCTGTGACTGATTTATGAAATTGGTTTGTATAATAATTTAAAATATTAGTTAATGAAGGAACTGGAATATGCATATTACACCTCAAATTTTTATTTATTGGTGCAACTATTATAGCGAAATTGCGTGTTTATTTTCAATAAAACGAAGGGCGTTTTTAGAGGCTATGTTTTCTAATTGGTCATCTGAGAGCCTCATTTCCCGCCGGATCCCTTCAAGTATTGAGGGGTATTTGGAGGAGTCGGACATCTCGTCGAAAAAGCCAGAGGGGCCCTGGAGGATAGTATGAAGGTCGTCGAGGCAGAAGAAGTCGGCACCGAAAGCAAGAGCTTCTGTTCCACCCAGTTGAATCCCATAGTTGATCATCTCATAGAGTTGGCGCGGTGTTTCAAGAAATTTTTTATAGAAATTCAAACCGATCAACCCTTTTCGGTCGATGATCGCTTTGGCTAGATCATCGGGTAAATTGCGCGGTTGATCCTGAAGGGTGCGGAAGTTGCTATGGCTGGCCATGACGCGTAAGTTTAAATCGTGTTTGTCAATGGCATTTAAAATGTCGTAGGCCAATGGATCTGAAGTATGGCTAAAGTCAATCGCAATGCCTCGGCCGCTTAAGAATTTTAGCAACTCTTCGCCATCGCTCTTTAATCCTTTGTCACTACCGCAGCCGCCGCCAAATCGATTTTCGCCATTCCAGGTTAGGCTAATGTACAAGGGGGTGATCTGAGTGAGGATTGACTCTAGTCGGTCTAGCACATGATCAAAAGGTTCTGCTTCCAATGCAAAGGCAGAGGCGCTTTCAAAGGCGGGGAGGATGCTGTCCTTGGTGAAATAATCGGGATATTGCACTGGAAGTGATAGAAAGCGGCGCAGCTGCTCTTGCCCATAGAGGACTGAGTAGAGATTGGATTCTGCAAAAATAGCCAGCACTTGCAACTTCACATTGCCGGCTTTTAGTTGAGGCCCGCTACACCGAATTGCAGGATTGAAGGCATCCCGTTTTGGATCTATTCCCAGATAACAGAGCAGATCGCAATGCAGGTCTACAATATCCATTACTTTCCTTGGATTTTGCTAAAGTCGAGCAGCTCTTCAAAGTGGGCGAAGACTTTATGCAGCAGACTTAAGCGGTTATTCCGTAGTGCCGGATCATCGCAGAGAATTTTCACATTGTCAAACAGATCGGCGAGCGGTTTTTGCAATTTTGCCATCTCATTAAAAGCCTCTGCATAGCTCTTTTGCTTGATCAGGTTGTGCCACTGTTTTTCTAGATGAGACAGTGCGTGAACAAGTCCTTTTTCGGCAGGTTCAGTGGCAAGGGCTGGATCGAAGACCCCGGGAGTTCCTTTCTCCAGCTGTCCTTTGGCCCGTTTATAGACTTCAAATAGTTTGTCAAAGGCGGGCTCTTTGCGGAAAGTGTGCAGTGTCTGAATTTTGCAGTATTGATCGTATGGGTCGCGCAAGAGGCCCATCAGTGAGGCTTCCACTTCATCTTTGGCAAATCCAAACTCTTCGAATACTCCTTTTGATCGGCTGGTCACATAAGTCAGCACTTCTTCATTAAGGAAGTCAGCGAGATTGAGGGAGAGTTTGTTTTCGACCAGGATCTTGAGGATGCCGATCGTCTGTCTGCGCAAGGCGTATGGGTCGGAAGAGGAGGTGGGGATGAGGCCCACTTTAAAATAGCTGATCAGATTGTCGAGTTTGTCGGTTAAACTCAAAATGATGCCCGTCTTGCTTTGGGGAAGATTTCCTCCCTCAATACGAGGTAGCCAATGCTCTTCGATTGCCGTCGCCACTTCCACGTCTTCTTTTTGGGCGAGGGCATAATATTTGCCGATCGTCCCTTGCAACTCGGGGAATTCTCCCACCATTTCAGAGGCTAGATCTGCTTTGCATAGGAGCGCAGCTCGGGCCACTTTTTTCGAGTCCGCGAGTTTTAAAGTGTCATTGAGCCCTTGCGAAAGATCTACAATGCGCATCACTTTGGCGAAAACTGAGCCAAGATCCTTTTGGAAGGTCATTTTCTCGAGTTTTTCATTGAACTTCTCTAAAGGCTGCTGCAGATCTTGTTCGTATAGGAAAATCCCGTCGGCAAGTCTTGCTGAGAGCACTTTCCGATTGCCGTGCCGAATCAGATCATTGGGTGTATTGTCTGCTGTGATGATGAATTTGTTCATCAGCTTTCCAGAGCTTTCTGCTACTGGGAAATACTTTTGGTGTTCGACCATCTCAGAAATGAGCACCTCGGGAGGAGCTTTCAAGAAGTCAGGATTAAAGTCTGTGTAGGTAAGGGTGGGCCACTCAGTCAGATGGAGCACTTGGGCGAGCACTTTTTTCTTTTCCAGCGCCATGCCATGTAACGACTTTTCAATGGAGCTCAGTTGCTGAGTGATCGAATCTCTTCTCTCATCCACATCGGCAAGGACTTTGTGTTTCTTTAGAACTTCGAAGTACTCTTTTGCTTCATTCAGGATGATTTTTTTCGGATCGAGCTGCGCATGGCCAAAAGTATGATGTCCCGAACCGATATTGCCGACGACAAAGGGGACTACTTGATCACCATAGAGGGCGACAATCCACTGAATAGGGCGCGGGAATGCGATATCAAGCGTTCCCCAGCGCATTTTTTTGGGGAAGTCGAGATTCAGAATCAGTTTAGGAAGCTCTTCAGCTAGCGTTTCATAAATAGAAATGCCCGGTGTCTTGACAGTGGCAAGCAGATGCTCGCCGCTGATTTCTAGAGCTTCGATTTTTCTTTCCAGAACCTGTTTCAAAGTGGCGGTTTCAAAGCCGACCGATTTGAGGAAGCCAGCTCCCTGTTTGCTCGGCAGGCCATCTTCAGCAAATGCAACACTGATATTGGGTCCTTTCCGCTGCACAACCTTCTCTGAAGTCCCTTCGACAAGGCCCTGGATCAAAACACCAAGTCGCCTTGGCGTGCCAAAAACGTGTAGTGTTTCGTAGGAGATCTCTCGCTGTTTTAGAAGGGCGCGCAGTGCATTTTCGAGATTTTGCATTCCGATGGGGACAAATGTAGCGGGAAGTTCTTCCGAACCAATCTCAAGCAGGAAAGTTTCTCGTCTATGTGGATCAAAATGCTTCGGAGCCGCTTTCACCTTAGGGATGCGAGCCTCATCTGTAGGCAG
>JAGVJV010000109.1 GCA_020050965.1 Parachlamydiales bacterium | reverse complement strand
GAGGCGCCGCCCATCATGAAAATGTCGGCTCCTGCAGCGCTTCCAGCTGTCGCTCCAGTCCCTCCAGAAGCCCCTGCAGTCACAGTATTGCCTTGGAATGACGCAGACCCATTGATGTTCAGAGTGCCTCCATTTTCGATGAAAATCGCTCCGCCAAACCCAGCTCCGCCGCCTCCAGCGCCTCCAATCGTAGTGTTTTCCTGTGCCACACCAGGTGCGCCATGTCCGCCGCCACCCCCCCCTATTCCAGGATTACCAGCTCTTATCGCTGCTGCATCGAGACCGCCTCCCCCGCCGCCGCCTCCTCCAAAGCCTCCAATTCCTCCATCACCGCCCTGGCCTCCAGGTAAAAGTGCAAAACCACCGCCTCCGC
The DNA here is from genome assembly GCA_020050965.1 of Parachlamydiales bacterium. Classification (GTDB taxonomy): domain Bacteria; phylum Chlamydiota; class Chlamydiia; order Chlamydiales; family Rhabdochlamydiaceae; genus Sacchariniichlamydia. The sequence continues at coordinate 7,481 of JAGVJV010000109.1, read as the reverse complement.
CGCCGCCTCCAAAGCCACCTGATCCCCCTTGGCCTCCAACGGTCTGATTAGAACTCTCGCCGCCGCCGCCACCGCCTCCAGCATAACCACCGCCTCCACCTGCGCCACCCACAGGACCGCCATTCGTAGAACCGCCGCCGCCGCCGCCGCCGCCATCATTTCCCGCGCCTCCTGCACCTCCATTTGCACCAATAGAGCTCGATCCGCCTCCACCGCCTGTTCCGGATAAAGGACCAGGATTACCATTCACAGAATCTCCCACACCGCCTGTACCGCCTGCATTGCCAGCCCAATTGGATCCGCCATCTCCTCCATTTGCAGTACCGGTTAGGAAAGAATCTGCTCCAACAGTAGCAACTCCAGCGCCTCCGCCTCCCCCGCCCCCATTGACTGAATCAGTGGCAGAGGCCCCTCCATTAAAGTCAAAACTACCGCCGCCAGCTCCCCCATCGCCATTCATTAACCCGCCGTTGCCAAGTAGCCCGCCTCCACCCCCGCCGCCATCCAAATTATTAGTTGCTCCCGTAATGCCACCTCCCGCACCGCCAGTGGCCTTCGAATTCATGAAGATTGGATTTGCTAAGGTAACATTAGAACCAGTGCTGACAAATAGAGCGCCACCAAGGCCCGCGCCCCCACCCCCGCCTCCGCCGCCATTGGCTGTCGTTCCATTTCCTCCCTTTGCAATCCCATTTGCAAATGTCAGATTATTGATCGTGACCGTGCCACCGCGGACATAGAATAGACGAAAGGTATTTGCTCCATTTAAAGTGAAGCCATTTCCATTGATGGTGATCAGTTGATTCGTTGGTGCAAACGTGGGCAGCGTGTTGATCGGCCGAAGCAGAGGTTGACCAAACGCTGGTGTAAGAGTGATACTATTTTGGAAATTGATAATCGTATCTACTCCCGTATTGGCATTGACGATGCCCGCATTAAGGGAGATGTCATCAGTGGGACTAGAAGAAAAAAGAAAGCAGGGCGCAGAAAAAAGCAAACAAGACGTGAGAAATTTTCTTGCAGACATGATACTAACCTCAATCGCAGATTAGCGTATCCTTAAATACCTATCTAACAAAAAATATAAGAACCTATTGGCTATAAAGATTGCCGAGACTGCTTTGGATTTCTTCAAGTGTCTTTAATTCCTTTTGAAGCTCTTCAATCGTCTCACCTAGTTGTGCATCTGTTTGTTTCGGCAGTGCTTTATGTCTGGCAGCAGCCTTCTCACGAGCTTCCTTAAGTTGAACCATAAATCCGGGCGCTCGCTTCACAGAGTAAATAGCGCGAGCGCGAAAAGCAGCGATTACCCCAGCAGGGATGAGCAAGATTCCTGCGTGCGTCAGGGGATGAGACGTTGAGCAAAGCATATGTAACGATCCTGCAATGCTGGCGATGATACCAGCTGTATATGCAGTGAACTTATACACATCTGTATTCGTAACTTCATTACCTATAAAAAAAGTGGGTAAACAAGCTCCAGTAATCGTAGCTCCGATGACCTCAATGGTGAGTAGGGTCAACAACACCGGATCCACCTGACTTGAAGCTATCTCTGCGAGTTTCGAAAGAGCATATGATCCAAGGAGCCCGGTTCCAGCTGTTAACCCTATGCCTATTCCAGCATACGGCCTTAATCCTAAAATCGGCAGCAATCCAAAACAAGAGGCAATGATGGGTTGATCTACTAGATAATGGCGCGTAGCCAAGTTAATCGCTGTGAAAGCAACGGCAGAGGCGATTTTTTGCATAGGGGTGAATTTCGAGGTAAAGGCCAGCGCGCCGATAGAACTCGATAGAGCGCCGCTCACCGTTCCAAAAACAGCGCCTCCAAAGAGCGCGCCTGATGCTGCAGTCAGAGCCATAGGTACAAGTTTAGTTGGTTCCATTTTCATAGGGAAAGTCCTTATTTTAAGACCTGAAATTATTAAATAATAAACTGTAAAATTCAAGAAGAAAGCCCTGTGCGATTGACGAAATAGTCTATTATTGGTAAATGTAAAATAATTTTTTAAAGAGGAAGGAAATGGGAAAAACCAATCGATTGGTGGAGGAGAGGGCTTCTCACCCTTTCCCTGTAGAAGAACTAAAAACGGTTTTGCTTGGGGGTAAAGAAAAGGCCGACCTCTATCGAAAAGCCTTAGATATCCTGCGCAACCATCCCGATTTACTCGATGCAGATACCGACTATAGCATCTATGACATGTCTCGGCAGGATCAGAGGAAAAGGACGTTTGAAAAAATCTGCAAATTCGGACAATTTGCCAAGGAAATCAAAGATCCGAAACTCTTAGAGGTAATCACATTCGCTTTAGGTGAAGCAGATCTCAATTTTGCTGTCAGACATGGGGTGCATAGCCATCTTTTTATGGATGCTATTACCGGCCAAGGGACCAAGGAAGTGGTCGACGAGTTCGTTCCTAAATTGAAAAGTTTAGAATATTATGGCTGTTTTTGCATGACTGAGTTAGGAACAGGGTCATACTTGCAGTCTTTGGAAACAACGGCAACCTATGTTAAAGAGACCGACGAGTTTATCATCAATAGTCCAACCCTCACTTCGACAAAATGGTGGATTGGAGCCGCAGCGCAAACAGCTACCCATACAATTGTTTTTGCAAAACTCATCTTAAATGGGGAAGATCTTGGCACGCATAATTTCTTTGTTCGTCTAAGGGATAGCAATTTTGATCCCTGCCCTGGGATCTCTATTGGTGATGTTGGCCCTAAGAGAGGCCTAGATGGCATTGATAATGGCTGGGTAAGATTTGATCAAGTCCGCATTCCACGGATAAACATGTTAATGAAGTGGAGTCAAGTGACGAGAGAGGGAAAATATGTTAAAGGCGATTTCCCCCAATTAGCCTACGGTGCTGTCATAGCTACAAGAGTCATTATTGCACAAAGCGTCACAGAATTTGTGAAAATGGCCGTCACCATCTCCAGCCGCTATTCAATCGTCAGAGATCAACATAGCATGCAAGGCAAGTGCTTGATGGATTATACGACCCAGCAAGAAAGAATTTTGGGTCCGCTCTGCACAGCTTATGCGATGCATTTCGCCTGCGATCGACTGAATGTCCAACTGGCTAAAGTGAATGAAGAGCTTGAGAGAAGAGAGACGAAAAGCGTCAAAGATCTCCACAATCAAGCAGCAGCGATGAAAGGATTTGGAGCTCTATGGGCGGGAAAAGCGATTAATGAGTGCATCCTTTGCATGGGGGGGCATTCCTACTCGAAACTCTCAGGAATGCCGCGGATCCTAGACGACTTCGCTCCATCCATTCCCTACGAGGGCGATGCGATCCTTTTGGTTCAGCAGACAGCAGCTTATTTGGCTAAATCGATCGCTGCCATGTTCCAAGGGACCCCGCCTCAAGGGGAGTCCATCCAATATCTACAGAAGTTGGCCACAGTTTCAGAAATGAAATGTCTTGCAGATCCTAATCGGCCCCTTTCATTAAAGGAAATGGAAGCAGCAGCAGAATGGCTTGCTTTAAACATGCTGAAAAATGGCGCCATGGATCTACAAAGCGAAATAGGAAAAACAGGCGACCAAAACGAGGCATGGAATCGGTGTCAGCTTAGTATGATTCAAGCTACCAAAGCCCATCACATGTATTCGATCATCTCCATTTTTAAGGATAAGATAGAAAATGAGCTGTCAAAAGACTTGAGTCCTGTTCTCACCCAAGTTGCCGAGCTTTTTGCGCTGCTCCACCTACAAGAATTCCTCAATATTTTCTTTGAGGACAATTACTTCCCTCTCACTAGAGGCAAACTTATTAGAGAGCAAATCCTTTCCCTTTATCAAGCCCTGCGCCCTTATATTGCCTCTCTGGTAGATGCTTGGGGAATCCCCGATTCATTCCTAAAAAGTCCTTTGGGCAGATATGACGGGGAAATTTACGAGAATTACTTCAAAGCGGTGAATTCACTACCGCAAGAAATCAAACCCCCTTATTGGAAGGAGAGAAATACCCATGTCACAAGTTAAAGAACTATTCGAAAAGCTCCCCTCATTATTTAATGCTGAGGCTGCAAAAGGAAAAAACATCGTTTTCCAATATGACATCACTGGCGAAGGGGGAGGGCAGTGGCAAGTGATCGTCCAGGATGGAAAATGTGAAGTAAAAGAAGGCGTCCACCCTAATCCTTCAGTAACAATGACGATGGATGCAGAAACTTATCTGGCAATTGCGAGCAAAAAACTCAGCGGCATGACCGCCTTCATGACCGGAAAACTCAAGGCGAAGGGAAATATCTTCGACGCTCAAAAGTTTAACGAACTATTCAAGATGTAAATGCTGAAGCATAGTTTATATTTTTATATTGGCAAATACTTAAATGACTTCTTAATCAACCGTGTTTGTTATCGGCCAGATATTAAAGAAACGCGCGCAAATTTTGCCAAACTAAATGCTAAAGTACCAAAAGGCCATCCACCTGTAAAGGTGACCCATTTTGAAAATGATCAGATTAATGGAGACTGGATTGAGCCAAAAAAGGGCTCTACTGAGCGGACGCTTCTCTATTTCCATGGGGGAGGATATTTCCTCGATGCATCGGCAGCTCATGACATTTTTCTTTCTCAGCTGTCTTTAAAAGCCAATATTAAAGTCTTCACCCTCAACTATTCTCTAATTCCCGAACACCCTTTCCCCGCAGCCCTAGAATCTGCCTACGCAGCTTACAAATGGCTTTTAGCAAATGGGACCGATCCAAAGAATATTGTCTTCGGAGGAGATTCTGCCGGTGGAGGGGTTGCGCTGGCCCTTTTACTCTATCTCAAGCAAAAAAAAGAGCCCCTTCCCGATCGCCTCGTTCTCCTAAGTCCTTTTGTTGATCTGACCCCTGAAGGCAAATACGATAAAGAGATCGTAAAGCGGGACGTCATCCTCAAGAAACTCATTCAATTCGACATTCCAGAAATGTACGCCCCTAACCAAGATAGTCGCAACCCTCTCATTTCTCCTCTTTTTGGAGATTTCACCGGCTCTCCGCCTATTTTAATGTTTGTGGCAACGGATGACTGCTTATCCACACAAGACCTTGCTTTGGCTGATCGGCTAAAAAAACAGAAGGTGGACATAAAACTGATTGTTGGGGAAGGGATGTTCCATGATTGGCCAGTCCTCCTTTTTCCCTATGTTCGAGAAGCTAAAGAAGCGATGAAGGAAATTACGAGCTTTCTCAGTCCAAGAGTGGAATAGCTTCAATCTGTCAAAGTGGTTGAAAAACCTGTCATTGGTAGTTACACCGCGGCCAATAGTGTCAACTTAAGCGGTGAACGTTTGCGCATCCTATTACCCATAAGTCCTAATTTCCCTAGGGGCTGCGGCTTTGCCATATCGATCCTCTTCCTCGTCCATAGGCACCTCCGGGCTATGGACTTCGTCATTCGGAACGCTTCGCTTCGATCTGGCTTTGCCTCGCTCCCTATGGAAATTGGACTTATGGGTAATAGGATGCGTTTGCGCTTGCGTTTCCGTTTACCGATCTGTTTTTCCATTAACTTGGACCATTCGGAAAACGCAAGCGCAAACGTTCACGACATACTGACTTATTGATAAGGATAGGACTTAAGTTGACACCCTTGATACTGCGACTTGCTCATTAAACTAATATTTATTAGGAAATCCGTTGCAGGGAAATGACCACTTTAGGGTGGCGGAGCTGGGCGTATGTCTCTTGGGCGCTAGCTGTGGCTAGGGCCACATCACTGAGGCGGTGGGGCGAGAGCAGAACGTTTTGTTGGACGACTTGTAGGAGTGGCTTCTCGAATTCGGCTTTGGGCAGGTTGCTGAGGAGGAGCAGGTCGCCGTCATTGAAGTTGTCGATGGTTTCGGTGAAGATGGCGTTGATATTCGTCCCGAGGGCTGGATTTTCGGAGTGGATGGTGCGGGCGGTGTTGCTGCCTTGCGGGACCTGGTAGAGAGGGGCGCTTGGTCCGCAGGTGACAAGCGAGAGGGTGTCGTTGAAGGGGATCAGCTTGAGGATGGTGAGGTGGAAGGTGTCGGCCATTTTATCGTGGCAGACTAGATCGTTGAGGGTGGCTGCGAATTCAGGCGGATCGAAAGCGAGGTTGGTCGAGTGGTAGGGATGGATCAGACTTTTGATCATCCCGCGCAAGATGGCGATGTGGATGCTGCTTGTGATCTTATTTGAGCTGGTATGGGCGATGATAATGGCTTCTGTATTGTTGGCAAACTTGAAGAAGTCGACATAGAGGCCGATCTGGTCTGGGGTGCGCTCTTTGGCAATTCCGATGTCAAATTGGGGCCAGAGGGGGCGCTCGAAGGTGGATAGGCTCTGCTCGCCCCGCTGGAGGAGCTCCATCATTTCAATCACTTGGTCGGTGACGGGCCGCTCTTTGGTCAGTTCGGGTGATTTAGCGTAGGCGGTCAGGTCGGTGATGAAGTCGACGATGTCTGGGTACCGCTCTTTGGGGGAGACGTTGAGTGCTTTGGCAATGATTTTTTGGATGCCGGGCGGGAGGAGGCTTAAGGAGATGACGCCATAGCTGAGTTTGCCTAAGATCAGTTCGTAGGCGATCACTCCAAGCGAATAAATGTCGGAGACGAATGTGGCGTTTGCAGCATGTTCCTTTTGCTCAGGGGCCATGTAATTGGGAGTGCCCATCACTTTGCGTGTCGATTGGGGCTCATGGTCTTCATGCAGCTGGGCGATGCCAAAATCGATCACTTTAACTTCGCCATCTTCCGAGATCAGGATGTTTTCAGGTTTGAGGTCCCGGTGGATCACGCCGTGGGTGTGGAGGTGACTGAGGGCGTAGGCCACTTGAAGGATAATGGAGATGCATCTCTTCAGAGAGAAAGATTGCTGCATCAGAAATTGGCTTAAGGAAACCCCCCGGATGAATTCCATCGCGATGTAGAGGCCCCCTTCCCACTTGCCGTGGCCGTAGAGTTTGACGATGTTGGGGTGGTCGGCCATGCCGATGATTTTGGCTTCCCATAGAAAGTGGTCGACCATCTCGGGGTGGTTGAGGTAGGCAGGAGAGAGCACTTTGATGACGCGCGGCTCTTTAGTTTCGGGGTCGAATCCGAGGAAGAGGAGGCTCATTCCTCCTTTAGCGAGCAGCCCATCGACTTTATAGGGGCCGATTTTCTCGGGGATCTCAACAGCCCCTTCTTCTTCTATGAGCGAGGGGAGGGTTTTCTGCTGGTAAAACTTCTTCTCTCCATTTGCCATCAATCACCAAGGTTCAAAATTTTGACCCCTAATGTGTCGCCCATTTGCACAAGTTCACCTTTGGCAATCCGTTTGCCTCCGATGGTCAAGTGGACGTGGGGCAGGGGAGAAAGGGCTAGATCGAGCACGTTGCCGGGTTTTAGCTTGGTCACTTGATCGAGAGGCATCTTCAGTCTTCCCACTTCGACAATGATGGTGAGGGGGATATGTTTTGACGAGAGGAACTCTTCGGTTTTCTCTTCGCCCCCTTCAGACGACCAGAGATG
>JAGVJV010000243.1 GCA_020050965.1 Parachlamydiales bacterium | reverse complement strand
TCATTATATGAAAACATATATTAAATCACAAGAGGAATATTGTCAATTTTCAACAAGACTGCGTGGACAAAGTTCATGAAAGCAAATGTATGTAAAAATTATTTTAATTTTGTTAGTATGAAGCAGATAATAAAAACGAGGTTTTATGCCCACATTTCAAGTTTTACCACCTGTTGAGTCCGGGTCGAGTCTAATAGCTAGGGCGCTAGGCGAAGGCGCCGCCCAGGGTATCTCCAAATCGCTTGAAGAATTTCGACGAAGCAACGCATTAGAAGCGGCTGGCTATCCTAGGGAATGGGGTAGATTACCTCCTGACATTCTGAATTTGACCATAAAAACACACGGTGCGCAGCTAGCGAAAAGGGAAAAAGATCTAGGAAAAGTTGGGCCGACGTTTGATTTTTATAAGAAAAATTTCGGGTTTAAAGATGTGCCTGAAAATGATCTACAAGGCATTTATAAAAGCGCTCGCGGCCTTGTTGAACAGGGTTATGCTCCCGATGAGGCTGTCGAAAATGCCTTTACTTCATATCGAACAAAATCGCTAGAAGCACCCAGAGAAGAAAAAGGTGGTAGATCAGCTCTTAAATCTCTTTCAGAGACTCCAGCTAAAGCATTACTGGGAGCCTCTGCCTTTCTTCCGGAAATTGGAAAAGCAGCTAAAGGGTTATTTGCCCCTCCTGAAGAAAGAGCCCCTGCGGAAGCCAGAGAAAATATTCCAGCACTTCTAAGGGAAGCCGAAGACGCCGGCCCGCGAGTATACAACAAATTCCTTTCCACCCTCAGCAATGAAGAATTCATGTCCCTGCCTCGAGAGCAGCGCATAGCAATCTCAAAACAACTTGGATCTGAAATCATTCCCCAAGAGGTCGAGAGAACACTAGCAAGAGGCATTTTAGGTCGAGGAGGAGCTGATCGGATTGCTCAAATGGGTGGACTGCCAGATGTGGAATTTGCCCCTCCAGGCGGTCAGGTTTTGGGCGAAACAACCGGTAGACTTTTACGCGATCTAGGCCTATTTGGCATGGCGGGGCTTGCTCCAACAGTTCCCGGGAAAGCAGCTCTGGCAGGAGGGTTATTTGGTGCAACCGAAGCAGGTGAGCAGGCTTTGGCTGGGGAGAAACCTACCTTGGGGAGCGTTGCAACCGCTGCGTTAACAGGGGCAGGAGCTGAACTTGCTGTTCCTTTGATTGGAAAATTATTCCGATTCCTTGGCAATAAGATCCCAATGGCAGGGAAGGCGGGGACGAGAACAGCAGGAGAAACCGCGGCCGAAGCTGTTAAACCGCCGAAAATTCGCGAGATCGGTCTCAAGCCAGGTGAAGTGCCGCCCCCTCCTCCGTTAGGGCCTCAAAACGCAAAAGAAGCACAAGAAATCTATAACCAGATCGTAAACGATGCAGTAAAGAACTTGGGCGAGCGCGGAATCACTCTTGAAATGATCAATAGTGGCGATAGGGCGGCGATCAGCGAATTGAGCAAAGAGGCTAACAAAGTGGCCGACCTGTATAAGCAGGCAGAGAAAATGAATCTCAAAGAATTTCACAAACAGAGAAATGAGCTTTTGAAGAAATTACCAGAAAGTCCTCTTGAGAAATATTATGCCCCTGCTAAAGAAGTGAGCAGAACCCCTGCGACTCTAGCCAAAGAAGCCGAGAGAATTAAGCCTTTAGAGACAAAAGTCCATCAGAATGAAAGACGCGCCCGTGATCTGCAATACCAGATCCTCTCAGCTGATCAGGAGCTCAGAAGTGGAAAGTTAAACCCAGCGGAAATTGAACGCATTCGATCTGCCAGAGAGCTGAATGCTCTTAGTCACAAAAGGGCAATGGAAGAAATTTTTAACACCAAATTCGAAATAAAATATGGCAAAGCTCCAGCCACAATGGAGGAGATCTCCAAGCAGATCGAGACCACTTTCGATGAGCTGCGCAAGGGGATTAAAGATCCAACTGTCAAAAAACTGCAAGATTTCAAAAAAGGCTTTGACCGAGACAGAGCCTTAATCGACGAGGCAAATCGCTTAGCAGACCGTGGTGTCCTTCCAGGTCCAGAAGTAGTCGATGAATACCTCAAAATCCACCGTGAATATCTCAAAAATTACGACGTTTTGATCGATGAGCTCAAGACCTTCATTAAAGAGCATAAAGGGCAGCCTCGATGGGGCGTGAAAGTCAAGAATGCTGAAGACGTACTCCAAACTGTCCAGAATGCCAAGCAATTAGGGGAGGCAAAGGTACGCCTTCAAGAGGACAAGCGTAAGGCTCTTGGCCATCTAGAAAGGCCCTCTGGTTCATTCTTGAAAAATGCTCTCAGAGACACTCGAAAAGACATTGATGCATTTCAAAAAGATCTTTTCAAATGGCACAAAATTGCCGAAGGCCGAGAAAAGCTAGTATCAGAAGTTGCAAAAGAAAGAATTAAGCCTCTTCCAGAAGTAGCGCAAACCGAAAGGGCCAAAGAAACCGTTAGCGCAGCAAAAGAGGCGGCGAAGGATCCAACTGGGCCAAAGGTCAAAACGGCAGCTGAACGGTCTGGAATGACCAACGAGGAATATCAGGATTACATCAAAAAAATTAGTGAAAAGGCTGCTAAAGCCAAAGAGCAGATTAAATCTGGAACTGCCTCTCCAGAAACGGAGCTTTCCTTAGTAAAACAAATATTGAGCGCCTATACAAAAGCCCCTAAATTAGCTAAGGGTGTGATAAATGGCGTTGTCGTAGGGACCATTCAAGGATTGTCCGAAGAATACTTTGGATTTAAACCAAATCAAGCACTTGTCGCCAGCGGCGTGGCAGCAGCAACTCAGGGTAATATTGGAATAAGAAGTGGGGCTGCCGGGGTCGCCACTTACGTATCAAAATACATACGAGACACCTTTAACTCCGCATCCGCCGACAAGCTTAGAGAGCTCAGGAAAAATCCAAATGAATACAATGAATATTACCGTAAACTTAAGCACAAGTATGGCGACGCCAGGGCTGCTAAGATAAGAAAAGAGGCTCTTGAGCCATGAGCGAGCTTCCCATTAGTTTTCCCAGGGATTCTCAGCCTCAGCAGATTCTGGTCGCACATCACAAAGGATGTTCTACTCACTTTGGGAATCTCTGGCTCTATTCGAGTAAAAATCAGGGAGGTGTAGAACTGATCCAGGATGCTTTGTTAGAGAAGCCGAATCGTGATATGTATGACTGGTTTTGCTTCACTTTATAAAGAAAGACATA
>JAGVJV010000099.1 GCA_020050965.1 Parachlamydiales bacterium | reverse complement strand
TATGTGAAAGATTCTACCTACTGTGGAAAACTCATTGATCAAATTAACTTGATTGAAGAGACAGAGCTGCCGGCTCAGCTCGAAAAATTAGGCGTTAAACCTGGGATTGAGATCCGTAAACTTGAGCCAATTTTTGCCCGTTATTGCATTGTCAAGAAGGAACAAGAAAACGCTGCAAGCTTAGTTTGGTTGAAATGTGGCCATGAGAGAATAAAGCTCACACTACCTCTAGGTAAAAATAAGGATAAAGAGGTGACGCTAAAGGATTATCACACTGCAAATCTAAATTGGAGCAAGGCTGAAGATCTCTCTATTGCTAAAGATCTCAGAGAGCTATATTTGGGAAAAACAGAGTTCATCCAAAGGGCCGCAAGGAAAAATCTTGAAGCTGCTTATCTGCTCAAATTGATGCAATCTCCTGATGAAACTAGAGAATTTAAGCAGTTTGTAGAGATCTCCCCTTTCAGTGCCGACGCAAGTCTAATCCAAAAAGCAATGGGTGATCCTACAGCAAGCATTATTGCTAAAACAGCCACTAAACAGTATACTGCCGAGGAACTATTCAATAAAAACACCACTGAGCTCGCTCGCGAGGTGTTCGAACTTCCGGCTCCACCACTCCCTGCGCCTACACCTGAACCTGCTCCTCAGCCGGCACCAAAAAAACGATTCGTGTTCTTTTAGAATAATTAGGCTGTTGATATAGTGTCTCCTCCTTAAAACTCAAAGGAGAACTACCTATGTCAACAGCACCTATTGCGCTCCCCCAACTTTTAAATCCACTAGTGGTAAATAACCCTTATGCTGAGAAAAGTAACAATGAAAGTCTTTCTCTTATGTGGAAAATCTACAGCTATGCTCTACGTGTTTTAGCGGCTACTTCTATCGTTCTTTCGATCATTTGTTTAAATCCTCTTTATCTTCTACCTCTTGTGATTATCTTTGTGACCCCTCCTAAGTATGGAACTCCGATGGATCAGGCTGTCTATTATGCCAAATTGGCAAACTTTGATGGGCAGATCGTCGGGATGATAAACAGAATGAGAGATGTGGAAGTTTCCAGCCGCCTCAGGGATTTAGGAATCAATGAGCAGCCTGGAATAAATCTCAAACCATTGCTGGCGCGTTATTGCCTCTATCAGAATCTTAAAATGACTCAACCAAAGCAGGCTGCCTATTATAACCTCCAGTCGGCCTATTTGCTCAAAATCATGCAATCCCCTTCTGAATTGCGTTCTTTAGAAGACTTCCACAATCCTTTTCCGCCTGAAGATTTTGCTCTTAAAGACACTTTAGAGCTCGCCTATGAGGTTTTTGAGTTCTCCCCGAAACCAGGCAGTGCTCTTTGGTTTAAAATTCACGGTGATGAGTTTAGTGGTATAGGCATTGGATAATCGCCGCAGCTGCGACGACTCTCAATACTTGGAAGGGCTCGTTAAGCCGCTCGAGCAGAAACTCTATGGTCCCGGGGTCGGCCACTTTGGCGAGAGCCTCCAAGATATGGACTTTGATCTCTCTGCTCACATTGGGATAGGCAGCTTTTAAGACTTCAACCGCTGCTTTGTCTCCCCCTAAGAGGGCAAGAATCATGGCTGCTTCGATACGCACTTTTTCTTCTGGATCTTTCAGCAGGGCGCGCACGATGTCTAGGGCCTCTTCATCCCCCTCTTGAAGCAGTGTCGAGGCTGCTGCGCCGACAGTCCCCCAGGTACTTGTCCTTAAAAATTCTTTTACCGCTTCTTGGGCTTTAGGGAATTTCATGATGCAGAGCACCTGGAGCAGCTCGATGCGGGTCAGCTGGTCGACCACTTTAGGGTAGTTGGGTACCTGAAGGGTATGGTCTACTGTACTGGGCGCTAGTGATCGAAAGAGCGGGTTCATCGCTGTATCCCACATCCATTGATCAGGAAGGCTCAATTCTTGATTAATAACGGCGCAAGCTTCGTCGATCGAATTTTGCTGTCCGATCAGACCCAGGGCAAGTGTGACGCGCACATAGGGGTTTTTGCTCTCTTTCATCAATTGGGCAGCCTTTAGCACCCCATTTTTGCCGCTGATGGCGAGGGCGCCTGCGCCTAAGCGTGCATACTTTTCATCCTCACCCAAAATCCATTTTTCAAGCACATGGTTGTCCATTCCACGTACGAGCGCCAGCCAATTGGCTGTAATGGCGACTTCGGGGACAGCATCACTGAGAAGTCTTTGGATGAGTGGATGCTCTAAGAGTGGCCTCCCCTCCAATTCTTTAACTCCTAAAAGTGTCAAAGTATTCAACATCGAGACGCGCACATGGGGATGGGGATCGCGCAAAAGGGGTAGAATGATTCCGATTTTTTCTTCGAGGTTGAGGTGGAAGACAATTTGGCAGGCCAGTTCGCGCAAGCCCGCACGGTTACTCTTGACTAGGGTGGTGAGCTCCCGATCTTCGACCGACTCATACATCATCACTAGGGCGATGATGGCGGCCGCTTTCTCCTCTGCGAGAGTGCGTGGATGGGCAACAATTTCTAAGAGCCGCTCTTTGGCCTCTTTCATCCTAAGCTGGCCGGCGGCCTTAATTAACTCGAGCCGCACTTGCCACACTTTTTCCTCTTTAAGCAGGCGAGCGATCTCATCTTGCAGGGGCAAATCGCCGTATGCTGCGGCAAGGCCCACTGCAAGAGAGCGTAGGAGGGAATTACTTCCACGAAGGGCCTCTAAAATCAGAGGGATGGCCTTGGCATCGCGTGTGATGCTGGCACCGATTAGTGCATTGGCTTTGATGGCGAGCTGACTTGAACTTTCCCCTTTTGTGAGAACGCCCCAAGCGAGCATCTCGAGCGCCGTCCGATCGTGGAGAAGCTCTTCATCTTCTTTCACGAGCTTTTTCCATGCCTCGAGCGCCTCGATCTCCTTGCCGCCGCGAGAAAAGGCTTTAATTAGGGCCAGACGCAAGGGTTTTGATTCTGGATACTGTTTTAGCTGCGCTTCTGCTTCTCGAATAGCGGAATGGACGTCGTCGATAAGCAGATGGGTGTGAACCCTTTTCGTCGCATCATGCTCAAGGGCAAATCCACATTGAAAGAGTAAAATTAAAATCAGCCCAATTCGTGTGATAACCGTTTTCCCCCAAGCAAATGAAAATGGAGGTGATCGACGGCTTGCCCCGATTTTGGACCATTGTTGACCAGAAGACGGTAGCCATCTTCGATCTTCAATTCTTTGGCCAATTTTTGAGCGACCGCAATCATTTCTCCAATGAGTGGGTAGTCTTCAGGTTTCACTGACTGGAGGTTGGGAATTTCCTTTTTAGGGATGATGAGAATGTGGATCGGTGCTTTTGGCGCGATGTCTTTAAAGGCAAAGACATTTTCAGTCTCATACACCTTTTCGCAAGGAAGCTCTCCCCGAATGATTTTTCCAAATACAGTGGTCATATTGACTCCCTCCCCTTTAATACAGCTTTTAGGGCTTTTATCGCATCTTCTTTCGTTTTCCATACGGAAATGAATCGCCCTTTATGACAAAAAATTGCTCCGTCGATGCCGGTGACTTGCCTCAGCGCTTCGTCGCGCAAGCCCGCCCACTCTTCGGGAAGGGGCATCCGGACATCCATTTTTTCCTTGGGGTTTGGGGGGATTCCGCGCAGTTTCCAATGGTCTTGCGCTGGCATAATGACAAAGAGGGCTGGATGAGTTTCTCCCCCTAGTTCGAAAAAGTTCTCCTGCCAGGGCATCGCCTCATCGAAAATCAGCGCTTCATTTCTCGGGGCCATAGCGGCTGCTACTTTATCCCTGCAGGCTAAAATATACCGATACCGTTTGAAAAGGCGGTCAAAATGGGAGGCAGCAAAGCTAAGCGCTTCAAAAAAAGCACTATTTTGCTGCTGCTCATCGCTGCCATAGGCAATGGGGACAAAATTGGCAATAACATGGGAAAACGTACACACCCCTTCCTTCTGCATTACTTTGCCAATGTCATGTGCATCGATTCCTAAGATGATAGAATGATTGATAAAATCATAAAGCGATTGATCAATGAGCCCTTGACCCAGCAAATAGAGCCAGATCATCCCTGCACTTGAAAGATCACCTGTGTATTCCAATTGGTGGTGATCAAACCGTTTTTTCTTCGGATCGTAAATTCCACCTACGTCGCACACATATTCGCATTTTGCCAAAATTTCAGGGTCGCGAGTTCGATAAATTTTATCTCGATCGATTAAGCCGAAATCAAGTAGCAAAGCACAGGCGCTTACTTCGTCGGCATGGAAAGTTCCATCATGGGTACCAAAACTTCGTGGAATCATCATTCAACTCTAAAAAACCGATCATAATAGCGCAATGCCCCAAAAAAAACAAGCATCAGGTATAAAGAGGATAATATGGAAAGTTACCTCTCCTCTGCTCAATATGACCTGGTCACACCCGACGGGCTGATCACCCGCATTGTCTCCCGCGGCGAGACTAAAATGGAAGTGGTGGTGACAATTGATACGATTTCTTCGGCTTTTGTCGGTTTTATCATCGATCCCTCCGAAGTCTTTTTCAATATCAAAAGTTCACTCGCTCAACTCGGCGTTGAAGGAAAGTGTAAAGAGCTATCGCTTGATCAAATGACCCATACCGCAGAGGTGCTGGTCGAACTCAGCAGTTTCGGATCCCTTGCCAAAATCCTTCTCTCGTACTTGACTGAAGGATGCTATATCGGGAAACTTTTCGCTGCCGATCAGAGACGCCGCGTCCGCGACCCAGACTACTTACTCCGCATGTTCAAGCGAAATGACCGAGATAATCTGCCTCTTCTAGCCCTAGGTTCGCATGGGAGCAAAGAATTTCAGCTAGACAAAGTCAACGGATACACCGTCGCACACCTGGCTCTGCGCGACGGCGTCCTCGAGTACGACCCTGATACAGCCAACTTTATCCCTACTTTAGCCAAAGCCCTCTGCATTCCCAAAGTCAAAACGCGCGATCTCCTTTCTCTACATCAGGTATGGAAGGAAAAAGCTCCGCGCAAAGTGAATCCAGGGGAAATCCTTCTTGCGAGTACTTCTCCCCTCCATATTCGCACTGTTTTTGCTCGAGTAATCAATTCGATGCTGCCCAAAGGGATCCATCATACCTCAGCCGATGTTCTGCAACCCGATACCCAAGATTCAGGCGACGTTTTTGAGCTCTATGGTGAATCGACAGCGGAACTTACCCATATCCCCCTCGAATTCTATACCCTCGAACCTCACCGGGAGCACATTTTTTTCTCAGATCGAGATCAACTCATCACTTCTCTAGAAGACCCTAAAGCAGTCTTTAAAGTTTTTGACTCAGCTCCACAAGATCTTTCCCTCCGTTCAGCTGTCTTTGTCGTCAAAGGGGAGCAAATGTTAAACCTTACCCCAAAAGACTGGATCACCCGCACAGTGCATCCTGAGCAATTCCCAGGCCTGTTCGACCCGCTAAAACAGGCGCAAATGGTCAATGAATACATTAGACAGCAGCCAAGCTATCCTTTCCTCAAAGCGATCGAAAGCGGCTACATCACCTCTCAGGGAGTGCTCTTCTGCCGTTACTTCCCCTCACCGCTGATGAAAAAAATGCTCCTTGGGGATTTAGTCCAAAGCTCCCTCAAAGGAATCTACTTTCAAATCCCCTCTCAATCTTACGGCGATTTTTTTTCCCATGAAGATCGGGCGATGCTACTCGACCTTGCGAAATTTGCCATCCCCGTTTTCTGGGTCGATAAATCGTGTGGAAAAATCCTCCGCTTTACACCAAAACCCGATAAAGATACAGGTATGTTTGTCCCCCTCGATCAGGTGAAGCAGTTCATCCGCGCCACAGCCTTTGGAGTTTACGGCTCGACACTGATCAACCTCCAATTTGAAGATGAGCTGACAGAGATCCTAGAAGGGGTGCTAGAAATGCGTTCAGTTGTCAATCATCCCCTTCTCAATAATGAAACACCATTAACCCTCATCACCGGCGGAGGCCCCGGCCTGATGGAAGTGGGCAACCGAGTCGCCCGCACGCTCAATATTCTATCCTGCGCCAACATCGTCAATTTTATCGGAACAGAGCAGCGGCAAAACCCCTACATCGACGCCAAGATGACCTACCGACTCGACAGGCTCATCGAAAGGCAAGCAGAATTCAACCTCGACTTCCCGATCTTCCTGATGGGCGGATATGGAACCGATTTTGAATTAGCTCTAGAAGGGGTGCGCCGCAAAGTCAGCACCAAAACCCCCACCCCCGTTCTATTTCTAGGAAACCTCGATTACTGGAGAGAGAAAATCACCCCGATATTCCAGGCAAACCTCCGCACCGGAACAATCCAAGGGTCCGAATGGGTCAGCAACTGCTTCTACGTCGTCGAAACCCCTTCTGCAGCGCTAAAAGTCTATAAAGAATACTTCTCAGGGACACTGCCGATCGGCAAAAATTACCCAAGTTCAAAAGAAGGCTTTTTCACGCGAACTTAAAATCCCCAAGAGAGACCGAATTCACCATAGCGAGTTTTTTCCTTGAAGAATTGCCCTTCATACGAATAGCCATGATGATACGAAGCGAATAGCCTCATTTTTCGGCCAACGCCAGCCAGTTTGCTGAACTCATAGCCGCCTTTGACTGTCCAATCGAAGTTCCAATCCCGAATTTGCCAGTTTTGGACATCGACAGCAAAGAAAAAAGTCCCGTAGATCCGCTGATAGCAGAATCGAACTGGCAAGAATCTGAGCTCCAAGCCATATTCGACATACCAATTATCCATATTATACGTCTTATCGCTATGGACAATGACCGCTGGCCCGAAATAGAGACGGAGCCATCTTGTCGCCTGATACGAGGTAAAAAACTCCAGAGCTTCGAAACTCGGATTGAGCCTTCTGGGTAAAAAATTAGGACGATTGAATAAAAACTCATCACCTAAGTGACTTGAAATGTGATAAATCTCTAGACGGAACGACCACTTATCGACCGCATAATCGAGCGGAATCCCCAGCAAATAGTCCGTATTGAATAATTCACAATTAGTCCCACCCATCTGAGGCACATGGTGGAAATTAAAGGGGGCCCAAATCACAGCCTCAACTCCAATTTGCAGATC
>JAGVJV010000210.1 GCA_020050965.1 Parachlamydiales bacterium | reverse complement strand
CAAGGATCACATTGTACTGCGTCGAACGGCCGTGGTAAACGATCGAATTAACCACCCCTTTGATTTGATTAGAGAAGTTTTTTGCCTCTTTTTTCGAGATGAAGATTTTCTCTGGGCGAATGCTCATTACCGCATCGTACCCCTCTTTCATCCAGCTTTTCATTTTGGAAATATAGATTTTGAAACGGCCTAGATCGGGAATCTCGATCTCAGGCTCTCCGTCGAGCTCGCGCAATTTCCCATGGAAAATATTGGTCGTACCGACAAATCGGGCGACGAAAGACGAGTGAGGAAACTCGTAGATCTCCTTGGGAGTGCCCAATTGCTCGATCTCGCCATGGTGATTCATGATCGCCATTTTATCGGCCACCGTCAGCGCCTCAAATTGATCGTGTGTGACATAGATGAAGGTAGTTTTGAGCTCATCTTGCCATTCGATCAGTTCGATGAGCATTTTTTCCCGCAGCTTAAAATCGAGAGCAGCTAAAGGCTCATCGAGAAGCAGCACATCGGGCTCGTTGACAATTGCTCTAGCGAGCGCGACCCTTTGCTGTTGCCCTCCCGAGAGCTGGCTAGGGGACTTATACACGTGGGCTTCGAGATTGAAGTCCTCGAGGATTTTAAATACTTTTTGAACAATAACCTCTTTAGGGATTTTTTTAAGGCGCAGGCTATAGGCGATATTCTCAAACACGTTGAGGTGCGGGAATAGGGCGTAGTTTTGGAAGACGATGTTGATCGGCCGCTCGTTAATCGGCTTGCGGGTGATATCGTCATCCCCGAGATAGATTTTCCCTTCATCGGCTGTCTCCAGTCCAGCAATCAACCTAAGCAGCGTCGTCTTCCCGCAACCACTGGGGCCCAGGAGCGCAAAGAACTTGGCGTCAGGGATGACCAGATCCATTTTGGGTAGGATTAGCTGACCGTGGATTGACTTGGATAAACCTTCGATTTTTATCTGACTCATAGGGCCCGGATTATACACCCTTGAGATATTTTACTGGAATCAGTGTTTTGTAATTGACTGTTCTTCTTGGGCTCTTTAAACTCGCTCAGAAAAAAGGAATAATTATGAGTTCACCGACTGGATCACTTAGATCAGTTCTCTCACCTTATACAGATTCTTCATTGCTTTCCCCAACATCCCCGTTTGAGGATGAGAGGAAAGAGGTGATTAGGGGCAGCAGGGTTGAATGGACCCCCGATTTTCTTCAGCTTCTCAAAGGTGGTTCGAAAAAAGAATTTCCTGACTGTTTCGATGGGACTCCCATCAAATCAAAACTTCGAAATCCAAAGTTTATCCAGGACTTTGCCGCTGTTTACAATGAGATTCTAGTCCATATGGCATGTACAGATGAAGAACTTCTTGCTTACGGGCCTTCTGAAAGAGAAGATTTGTTAGTTCAGATCAATGTGTTTTGGGCTAATATCAGCAAAGTCAATGAGCAAAATTATGTCCAAGGTTATGATGATTTATTGAATCGTCTTCATGAACGATTTGGGTCACAAGAAGCATTCATTGGATATTTTCCGCAATACGACAATTAGCGTTCCCGGCGCTTCCGATTTGAATTCACTTGTAAATTTACCCCATTTTTTTGTAAAACTATTCCTTTTGTGAGGTTCGAAAATAAATATGGAAAAAAGAAAATTGGTCATCATCGGCTCTGGCCCTGCCGGGTATACCGCCGCCATCTACGCTGCCCGAGCAAATCTAGAGCCGCTCGTCTTTGAAGGTTTTTTCTCAGGGCCAGCCGGCGGTCAGCTGATGACGACGACCGAAGTGGAGAATTTCCCAGGCTTCCCCGAAGGAATCGAAGGACCCCAGCTCATGTCCTACTGCCGCAAGCAGGCTGAGCGGTTCGGCACTAAAATTCTGACCGAAGATGTGAAATCGGTCGATCTCTCCTCCCGCCCCTTCAAAGTGATCGGCAGCAGAACCCAAGTCGAAGCCGATGCCATCATCATCGCCACAGGAGCCACCGCGAAAAAACTCGATATCGAGGGGACTCGCGAAGGGGAGTTTTGGCAAAAAGGGGTCACCGCCTGCGCCGTCTGTGATGGGGCCGCGCCGATCTTCCGCAACCAAGACCTATACGTGATTGGCGGAGGGGATAGCGCCTGCGAAGAGGCGATCTTCCTCACTAAGTATGGCAAAAAAGTGTATATCGTCCACCGCCGCGATGAGCTGCGTGCTTCTAAAATCATGGCTGAGCGGGCTCTCAAACACCCCAAAATAGAAGTGCTTTGGGATCACGTAATCGTCAAAGTGGAAGGGGATCAAGTAGTCCGATCAGCGACGATCAAGCATGTTAAAACAGGCAAAGAGGAAAAACGGACAGCTGGCGGAGTCTTTTTCGCCATCGGTTTTACCCCCAATACCGATTTTCTGGGCGGCCAGCTCGAGCTAGAAGGAAATGGCTATCTCAAAGTGGCTCCAGGGGGGACAACGACCAGCGTAGAAGGGGTATTTGCGGCCGGCGATGTGTGCGATCACGTCTACAGGCAGGCGATCTCTGCGGCAGGAACCGGCTGTATGGCGGCGCTAGATGCAGAACGTTGGCTAAGTGCTCAAGGTCTCATTGATTGATGAAAAAAGTCGCCTGTATCTTAGCTCTTTCTCAACTCTGTTTTGCCCTTGAAGAGGCTCCCTGGTTCGGCAATGTATTCGAATTTAATTTTCAGGCTAATTATGAATACAATTTCTTTAACAAAGTCGACCGTGGCCAACCCCAGCTCCACCACACCTACCATACCAATGTTTTTGGAGCCTCACTCGACCTGACCGCACCTGACACCTGGAACTGGGAAGTGGAAGTCGAATTTGCAAACACTACCAACGTCTCGACAGGCTATCGCAGCGCAGCTTTGCAGGTCCGCAAACTATGGCTCGACGATGTGGCCTGCGATCCTGTTAGCTTTTCGACTGGATTTGTCTACCGAGACGCCTCGACCCACTTGCGCAAAGCTCTCAGCACCCCCTACCATGCCCGCGCCAATTTTGAAATAAATGCGGCAATCGGCAAAGAGTGGAGCCGGTGCTATTACTGGTTCTTCCGCACCTATGCCCTCGCAGCGATTGGGCAGGGGACAAAGGGAAGCCCTTGGTTGCGCGGCGATCTCTATTTTTGGTGGAATGTAGAGGACCGGCATCAGTTTTATCTCTATGGGAGAAGCTGTTTTGGTTTGGGGAGCCGCAAAGAGGTGCACACTGACCGTTTTCGGGGCTGGGCACACATAGGACACCAGAGCATCGATCTAGGGATCAGCTACCGCTATTTCTTCCAGTGCTACGGGAATTTACGCTTCGACTATTTGTATAGAGTCTATGCCAGAAGCTATCCTGAGCAGGTGAACTTCTTTCAGTTTACCTATGAGCTGCCGTTTTCTTGTTTTTAAGAACAGGTGGTTAGAATCTTTCTGCTTATACCCAACTTTTGAGTGAACTTGGGTATATGCTCTAAGAGCGCTTTGAACATAATTTGTCGCTCTTTCTTGAATATAAATTCTTGCCAAGAAGTGCGATGAGAATTCCTGCTTTAATTTACAATTAGTTGAAATTACTTTACCCAGATGGCCACAGCCGTCGCGTACTCTTTGCAATGACTGATCGTCACTAAAATTTCAGGATGATCGAATCTTTTCTTGAGCTCTCCAGAAAGGTGGACGACTGGCTTGCCTTTGTGATCGGCAATGATCTCGATATCGTGCCAACCAGCCTCGGCACCGAAGCCGCAGCCAAGGGCCTTAACGATGGCCTCTTTGGCGGCAAAGCGGCCGGCGTAGCGGGGAAAGGGATCGCTGTGGATTTGGCAATACTCTTGTTCTTTGGAAGTAAAAAGGCGGTCAAGGAAATGCCGCCCGTGTGTTTCAAAACCTTTGCGCACTCGCTCAATTTCGATGATGTCGTTGCCTAGTCCTTTCATGCCTCGATGCGATTGCCCTTTGCGGGGGCAAATTCGTCCATTGTGTTACAGAAAATCATTCTACCAGAGGTAGTGTGTTTTACGGAAAGGACTTGTACGTCGATACACTCCCCAATGTAATCGCCTCCGCCGTTGACGACAACCATGGTTCCATCTTCGAGATAGCCAACCCCTTGATTGGGCTCTTTCCCTAAACGCTGGATCTTGATTTTCATCGACTCTCCCGCCTGCATCAATGGTTTTAAAGCATTGGAGAGCGAGTGGAGATTGATGATTTTAATCCCTTCAACAGACGGAATTTGGGCTTGCGATAGATCGGCTGTGAGGACATTAGCATCGTTTAGTCGAGCGAGTCTCAAAATAAGACTAAAGGGATCGCTTGTATCGGTAAATTCGGTCTCATCAAAACGGAGGCCTAAATGAGGAGAGGATTCCAAACGTTTCAGAGTGTCGATGCTGCGCCTAGCTTTAGATTTGCTCATTTCATCCCCTACCTCTAAATTCGAGTAGAGATCTTTGACCAGGAACCTGGGCAGGATCAGGGAATTGTCCACGAGGCCAGTCGCTGCGAGGTCAAGGATGCGCGCATCAGAGATGGCGGTGGCATCGATGATCAGGTCTTTTTTCCGAGTGGCAGAATTAGAGAAT
>JAGVJV010000126.1 GCA_020050965.1 Parachlamydiales bacterium | reverse complement strand
TTTTTTTTGGAATTATTTTTAGGAGAACCTTTAACCATGAAAGACACTTTGACACAGGACTGGGATCAAAGCAAAGTTATAGACGATATTGATTTTGATGAAAAAGATGCCAAGGAGTTTCGCAAACTACTCGGATCGAAAGAAGAAGCACCCGAAGAGGGAACAGTTGCAACGATGACCATCGGACAAATTTTGAAAGGTCATATCGTTGAAATCACGAAAGATTTCGTCGTTGTCGATGTAGGCTTAAAATCAGAAGGCCTCGTCCCTATTTCTGAATTTGAAGACCCTTCTTCCCTCTCTCTCGGAGCAGAAATTGAAGTATTCCTCGACCAGGCGGAAGGCTCAGATGGGCAGATCGTCCTATCGCGAGAAAAAGCGCGCCGTCACCGTCAGTGGGAATACATCGTTCACCACTGCGAAGAAGGCTCGATCGTCGAAGGAAAAGTCCTGAGAAAAGTCAAAGGCGGCCTCATGGTCGACATCGGGATGGAAGCTTTCCTCCCCGGCTCGCAAATCGATAACAAGAGAATCAAAAATCTCGATGAGTACGTTGGACACACATACGACTTTAAAATTCTTAAAATTAATACAGAACGTAAAAACATTGTCGTATCTCGCCGTGAACTCCTCGAAGAAGAGAGAATTTCTCGCAAAGTGGAACTGCTTGAGAATATCCATGAAGGCGATGTACGCAAAGGGCTCGTCAAAAATATCACCGATTTCGGGGTGTTCCTCGATCTCGATGGTATCGATGGCCTATTGCACATCACTGACATGACTTGGAAGAGAATTAAACACCCTTCAGAAATGGTCAAAGTGGGCGATGAGCTCGAAGTGGTCATCCTCAATGTCGACAAAGACAAAGGGCGAGTCGCTCTCGGTATGAAGCAAAAAGAGAGCAACCCATGGGAAGACATCGAATCCCGTTATCCTGCTGGAACTCACGTTAAAGGGAAGATCGTCAACTTGGTCCCCTACGGAGCTTTCATCGAGATTGAGCCTGGAATCGAAGGGCTAATCCACGTCTCTGAAATGTCTTGGGTCAAGAATGTGACCGACCCTTCTGAGATTGTGAAGAAAGGCGATGAAGTCGAAGCCATTGTGCTCGCCGTGCAAAAAGCCGATGGAAAAATTTCGCTCGGCCTCAAGCAAATGGAGAGAAATCCTTGGGAAGATGTCGAGAAGAAATTTCCGGTTGGCAGCAGCGTGAAAGGTGAAATCCGCAACCTGACCAATTATGGCGCTTTCGTCGAGCTTGAGCCTGGAGTTGAGGGTCTGATCCACATCTCCGATTTGAGCTGGATCAAGAAAGTCTCCCACCCTTCTGAAGTGCTCAAAAAAGGGGATATCGTCGAAGCGGTCATCCTCTCTGTCGACAAAGAGAGCAAGAAGATTACACTCGGCGTCAAGCAGCTTAGCTCCAATCCATGGGAATCGATCGTCAATACCACTCCTGTGGGCACGATCGTCAAAGGGACTGTGACCAAGACAACTGCTTTTGGCGCCTTCGTTGAATTGGAAAATGGACTAGAGGCACTTGTGCACGTCACTGAGCTCTCCGACCAGCCTTTTGGCAAAGTGGAAGATGTGGTGAAAAAAGGAGATCACATCACTGCGAAAGTGATTAAACTCGATCCTGAGCATAAGAAGATTGCCCTGTCCATTAAAGAGCACATGGTTGCGACCAATGAGATGAATAGGGACGATATCGTCGTAAGCAAAGCCAAGAAGAAGAAAAAGTCTAAAGAAGAAGAAGAGGCTGAAGAGGATAATGAATAAAGATCTCGTTGCCATATTCGAGTATCTCGAGCGTGAAAAGGGCATCAAGCGTGATATTATCATCGGCGCTATTGAAGAGGCTCTTCGTGTTGCCGCGCGCAAAAGTATTAAGGGTCTCATCAATGTCTCGGTGAAAATCGAGCCAAAGACCGGCACGATTGAGGTTTTTGCGCAAAAAGAGGTGGTCGATCATGTGACCATTCCTCAAGAAGAAATCCTCTTAGAGACAGCCCGAGAGCTCTATCCTAACTGCGAAATCGGAGATTGGATCGACATCGAGGCCACCCCTGAAGATTTTGGACGGATTGCTGCGCAGACTGCAAGGCAAGTAATCGCCCAAAAATTGCGCGGAGCCGAACGAGATGTGATCTATGAAGAATACCGTCACCGCATCAACGAGCTAATCTCTGGGACAGTAAAGCGGATTGTCCGAGGCGCTACCCTTATTGTCGATCTCGGCAAAGTGGAAGCGATCCTCCCCGACCGCTTTTATCCCAAGATTGAGCACTACAATGTGGGCGATCGTGTGCAGGCACTGCTCTATGAAGTGCGCGACACCGAAAATGGAGGCGCAGAGGTCGTTCTCTCCCGCGGCCACCCTGAGTTTGTCAAGCAGCTATTCATCCAAGAAGTGCCAGAACTAGAAGATGGGACCGTCATCATCGAGCGTATAGTCCGCGATGCTGGCTACCGAACCAAAATGGCCGTCTCTTCTACCGATCCTAGAGTGGATCCCGTCGGCGCTTGCGTTGGAGTTCGTGGAACCCGCGTAAAGAACGTGATCCGCGAGGTCAACAACGAGAAGATCGACATCATCCCCTTCACTGAGGATAAGGTGCAGCTGCTCGAAAATGCATTAGCTCCAATCGAAATAAAGAAAATCAGCGTGAGCGAAGATGAGTCGACAATTGGCATTGTAGTCGAAGATGAAAGTTATCCAATTGTCCTAGGCAAGCGTGGGATGAATACCCGCCTTTGTGGGCAGCTCGTTGGCATCCAGCTCAATGTTCAAAGAATGAGCGAATACCAAGCTAATATGAATTTCCAAAGAGCTCAGCTTGCACTCATGGATGATCCCACACTCGATGAACCCCTAAAAATCGAAGGGATGAATCCTGGTCTGCGACTGATTGTGGAAAGCTTAATTACAGCTGGATATGACACACCTAAAAAGGTGCTCAATGCCAGTGCATCAGAATTGTCTAAGATCCCCGGTATCAGCGAAGAGATGGCTGATCGAATTTTAGAGGAAGTTAGACTTAAGAGGTTATAGGCTTTGGCCAAAAACATAAAATTCAATATTAAAAATACTCAGCTTGCAAACGCAGTACAGCTGGGTAAACTGAAGGAAAAAAAGCAGCAGGAAGCTGAGAAGAAACCGGCTGCTCCAAAAAAAGAGATCGTAGCTGAGACTCCCCCTCCAGAAATTGTTGAAACTATCGTCCCTGCAACAGCGGTTCCCCTCGAAACACCACCCGTTGTGGAAATCGAAAAGACAGTCCCTCCCATCATTCCTCCCAAAGAGGAAGTGGTAGAGGCAGCTCCTCCTCCGCCCAAAAAAGCGGTGGTGGTCGACGATTTCCGCAGACCTAAGATCATTCGCAAAACCCAACCCCCTCCACCCGTAAAAAAACTCCCCGTCTCTCGACAAGATGCAAAACCTGATGAGAAGAAAGGGCCGCCCAAAACTGAAAAAACCGAAAAGGCGGCGCCCGGGGCGGAGGCTGCAACTAAAGGGGGAGAGGAAAAAGGGGAAATTCGCAAAGCAGGATCTTTTAAGGACTACCGTGATGTACGCTCCCAACGCAAACCTTCGCAAAAAAGCGCCTTTGATGCCCGCGACCGGATGGGACTGCGCGATTCAGATGACGAACGCTGGCGCAAGAAAAAGCTAAGAAAATTGGGCGATGCGGAGCGGGAAGACCTGACCATACGACCTAAAACCCTCTCTATCCGCCTTCCGATTTCAGTCAAAGACTTGGCCGTTGAGATGAAAGTCAAAGCTTCGCAACTGATCTCCAAACTGTTCATGCAAGGAATGGTCCTGACCATCAACGACTTCCTCGACGATGAGACAACCGTGCAGCTGCTCGGCCATGAGTTCAACTGCGAAATCACCATCGACACAACTGAAGAAAAACGGATCCAAATCACAGATAAAACGATCAAAGAAGAGATCTCCGCAACCGACCCAGAAAAATTGGAGCTCCGACCCCCCGTCATCACCTTCATGGGACACGTCGACCACGGCAAAACCAGCTTAATCGATGCAATCCGCAAGAGCGATCTAGCCGCAGGCGAAGCAGGGGCCATTACGCAGCACATCGGCGCCTTCAAATGCCACTCTGCCGTCGGCGATATCACGATTCTCGATACTCCTGGACACGAAGCCTTCTCCTCCATGCGCGAGCGGGGCGCTGTGGTTACCGACCTAGTTGTCCTCGTTGTCGCTGGCGATGAAGGGATGCGCGATCAAACCATCGAAGCAATGAATCAAGCCAAAGAAGCCCGTGTCCCTATTTTGGTGGCCATCAACAAAAGCGATAAACCCAATTTTGATGCAAATACCGTCTACAGACAGCTCTCAGAACACGAGCTTCTTCCAGAAGCTTGGGGCGGATCCACCATCACCGTCAATTGCTCCGCCACGACAGGTGCTGGGATTAAAGAGCTGCTTGAAATGCTCTCTCTCCAATCGGAAATCCTCGAACTGAAAGCCAATCGACATTCTAGAGCACGCGGTTCTGTGATCGAATCAGCGATGCACAAAGGCCTGGGCGCTGTTGCGACCTTGCTCGTTCAAAATGGAACCTTAAGAGTGGGCGATGCACTCGTATTCGATCTCTCTTATGCAAAAGTGAAAACCATGCATGATGAGCATGGAAAAGAACTCAAAGAGGTCGGCCCCTCAACACCCGTTAAGATCACTGGCCTTTCCGATCTACCCGAAGCCGGCAGCGAGTTCATCACCGTCGGCAGTGAGAAAGAAGCCCGCTCGATCGCCCTTGCCCGTCTCGAAGAACACAAAGGGAAACTGGCCCAGAAGGGAAAACGCGGCTTAGAAGGCTTCCTCGAGTCAAAAGCGGCAGCCCAAGAGAAAAAAGTGCTCAACGTCATTCTACGTGCCGACGTCCAAGGCTCTCTCGAAGCTTTAAAGCAGTCGCTGCAAAAAATTAAATCCGACAAGGCCGAGCTCAACATCATTTCCGATCAGGTAGGCCAAATCTCCGAATCGGACGTCGAACTCTCTGCAGCTTCAAATGCAGTGATACTCGGCTTCCACACCAAAGTGGAAAGCCATGCCGAAGGGATTATCAGAGCCAAAAAAGTGGTCGTCAAGCTCCACAATATCATCTACCACGCTGTCGATGAAATGCGCGAATTACTGCGCCAAAAACTCGATAAGATCGCCCAAGAAAATGAGATGGGCAAAGCCGAAGTCAAAGCAGTCTTCAAATCGTCTCACCTGGGAAGAATCGCCGGTTGCATGGTGATCGATGGATTGATCAAACGAAATCACCATATGCGAGTCAATCGGGCTGGATCGATCATCTGGAAAGGGAGCGTCGCCTCGCTTAAAAAAGTCAAAGAAGATGTACGCGAAGTTTCTAAAGGGATGGAGTGCGGAATTCTGCTCAACGGCTTTAACGACTTCCAAGTGGGCGACATCCTCGAGTCCTACGAGATCTCCTACCTAGAACAAGAGCTATAAAAATCATGCAGCGGAAGCGGATCAAACGACTCAACTCCCTTTTAATCGAAGTTTTGTCTGAAGTGATCAGGAACGAGGTTAAAGACCCACGCCTGGCACCCCTCATAACCGTGACCAATGTAGAAATCACCAACGATCTCCACCATGCCAAAGTCTCCATCAGCGTCATCGGTACCGATAAACAGCGGCGCGAAACCCTTGAAGCGCTCGAATCGGCAGCCGGCTTCATCAGCGTCAGCGCCTCAAAAAAAGTAGTGATGCGCTATTTCCCTGCCCTCACCTTTAAGCTCGACACCACCGCCGATGATCAGATGAAAATCGATGCCCTGATCGAAAAAATCCATCGAGAAGAAAACCAGCGCCATGGAACTTCGTGAAGGCATTCTTTTAGTAGACAAGCCTATCGGCAAAACCTCTTTCAGCCTAATCTCCGCCCTACGCAAAAAGACCGGCATTAGAAAAATTGGCCACGCCGGCACCCTCGACCCCTTTGCCTCTGGAGTAATGATCCTCCTCATCGGCAAAACCTTCACAGCACAATCTGACACCTTTATTGGCCAAGACAAAGAGTATGAAGCCACCCTCCATTTAGGAGTAGAGACCACCACCTACGACCCTGAAGGCCAGATCACTGCGACAAGCACCCAGATCCCGCTGCTTTCTGAAGTGGAAGAAGGGCTCAAACAGTTCCAAGGAACCATCCAGCAGATCCCGCCGATGTTTTCGGCAAAAAAAATTAAAGGAAAAAAACTGTATGAACTGGCGCGCAAAGGAATTGAAGTAGAAAGAGCCCCCGTGACCCTCAATGTTACGACAGAATTAATTGCTTATACATATCCTGAACTGACCCTTAAGATCGCCTGCAGTAAAGGAACCTATATCCGCTCGATTGCCTCCGATCTTGGCAAAGTACTCGGCTGCGGCGCATACTTAAAAAAATTGACCCGCACACGCTGCGGGCCATATCTTTTGAAAGATTGCATCGATGGCAAAGAGCTATTTAATTAGTAATCTTTGATAGAATTGGATTGTAAGGTCCAGTGGATCGCCCTTTTCTCCTGTAGACATGCACTGCTTCATCTGCTTTATATCGACCAAGTCATCAGGCACTTGTCTGCAAAAAAGCGTCACAGAATATACAGCATCT
>JAGVJV010000023.1 GCA_020050965.1 Parachlamydiales bacterium | reverse complement strand
GCTTTTCGATTCAAATTCGGGGGGTCATATACGGGCAGTTGATATTACCCCCCGAATTTGAATCGAAAAGCGGCCAAAAGAACCCGAAAATCGGCTGATCCTGAGTTTTGCAACTACCTCTAAAGTGCTTCTCGTATTCGAGGGGCTTTTCCTGCCGCCAAGGGCAATATTCGTTGCAGAAGTCGATCCTCTCGCCGAGAGGTGGATGGGTGCAGCGCCAAAATTTATAAATCCGGCCGGGTCGGGGATTGGCCAAGTTTTGCTGCTGCAGAACGATGAAGGCCTCTGCTGCCGCTCGGTTGTTTTGGGTGATCTCAAGGCCAAAACGATCGGCTTCGTGTTCCATATAGCGTGAGATGTAGTTGTTGAGGGGAGTGGCAAGCAGCATAAAGAGAGACATCAAAAAGAGCAGAAGGGGCAAGGACGCGATCTCATAGAGCTGTTTAAATCCAAAACGGCTTTGATAGCGGTTTAGCAAAAAATGAGAGGAGCGGTAAAGCAAATAGAATAGGAGAAAGGCGAGCGCTGATGTATAGAGCATATCCCACCAGACATGATGCAGCACATAGTGGCCCATCTCGTGTCCCATGACAAAGAGGATCTCATCTGGTTTCATCCGAGCGATGGTGGTATCCCAGAGGACAATCCGCGCACTAGAGCCAAAACCTGTTACATAAGCATTGAGCATTTTGGTGTCTTTGCTCATGTCTACTTCATATACTCTTCCATGCTCGATTCCGGCACGGGCGGCCAGAGATAAAATTTCATGTTCAAGTTCTTTATTTTTCATCGGGCCAAAATGGTGAAAGAGCGGATCGATCCAGATGGGTTTGACAAAGGTCAGAATAAAGCCAATTCCAATGCTGACCAGTGTGCAGTAGATCCACCAGCGGCGTGGACTTTTTTTGAGTAGCAGATAAAATATCCAAACGAAGAGAGAGGAGATGACCATCGTCACCAGAATCTGCTTACTATAATTGCTTAGCCATCTGCCGAAAGTTTGTACCGATAATCCATAGGCGTGCGTGCGAATGAAATCAGAATAGAAATCGATAGGAAAGAAGAGCAGATTGTATAGGCCAATGAATAAAATGACATAGATGACAATGGTAAAAAACCAATTTTTCCCGAGTCTCTGAGAAAACCGCTCCATTTTCCCACTAAATCCGGTGAAGAGGATAAGGAGAGGAATGAGCAGGCTCCACGCATTTTTGACGATCCAGAGGATGTTGCCGCTCTTGTAAAAACGAAGAGCTGCTTCAGTCGCTGGAGGTACGGCGACTTGGGCACATTCAAAGAGAGCCATCGTTATCCTTTTCCTAAATGGTCATAGGCAAGCTTCGTCGCTTCCCGTCCGCGAGGGGTATGACGAAGAAAACCTTTTAATACAAGATAAGGCTCATAAACCTCAGCGAGCGTAGAGGGATCTTCAGAAAGAGCCACTGCCAGAGTGCTCAAACCGACCGGTCCACCATCGTGGTGATCGATGATCACTGAGAGAAGTTTTTTGTCCATTTCATCGAGCCCTTGGTTGTCGATGGCCAGCATATTCAACGCATCGCGAGTCGTCTTCAGTTCGATCGCCCCATTTCCCGTCATTTGAGCATAATCTCTCACCCAACGCAAGAGATGATTTGCAATGCGGGGGGTTCCTCGGGCTCTGGCGGCGATTTCTAAGGCCGCTTCTTCGAGAATTTCTACCTTTAAGATATCGGCTGATCGCTTGATGATTTTAGCCAAAACGGGATGCTCATAAAAATCGAGCCGGCAAGAAAAGGCAAACCGCGAGCGCATCGGACTACTCAGTAGCCCACTTCTCGTCGTGGCGCCCACCAAAGTAAAGGGCTTGAGATTGACCCTGACGCTTCTGCTGCTGGGCCCGCTATCGATGAGCAAATCAAGGGAAAAATCTTCCATCGCAGGATAAAGATACTCCTCAATGGAACGGTTGAGTCTGTGGATCTCGTCGATAAAGAGAACATCCCCCTCCTGCAGATTGGTCAATATGCCAGCTAAATCGCCCGCCTTGTCAATCGCCGGACCAGAGGTAGTGACCAGATTTGTCCCCATTTCCTGAGCCAAAATATTTGCCAGGGTGGTCTTTCCAAGCCCTGGGGGCCCATGAAAAAGGCAGTGGCCGAGCGATTCTTTTCTTTGTTTTGCCGCTCCTAAGAAAACAGACAGCCGTTCTTTAAGCCCATCCTGGCCTAAAAAATGTTCTAAACTCTTAGGTCGCAAGGGGGTGTCGAAGGGGAGATCTTTTTTGGTCCATGAGGACTGAATGTAGGATTCGGTCATAATCTAGCTTAAAATCATCTGATTAGGATATATAATACATCCAAGGTTAAAACAAAAGGAAGGTATATATGAGCCCCCAGCCAGATCGATGGATTCACCAAATGGCCCAAGAACATGGAATGATTGAACCCTTTGTCGACCATCTCGTGCGACAATCTGGCGGAAAAAAGATCATTAGCTATGGTCTTTCTAGCTATGGTTAT
>JAGVJV010000053.1 GCA_020050965.1 Parachlamydiales bacterium | reverse complement strand
GGTCAGGAATTTATTAAAAATGAGCATAGGTGCGAGGCTGCAGTTTATTCTTGAGAATAAGCCGAAGGCAGAGGATGTGCAGGTGCTTAAGAGCCAAGGATTGCACTTCAATGAGCTGTTTTCTTTTGAGTGCCCAGATATTTTCTTCGATAAAATTGATCAAGAAGCATTCGAAGCGATGTCGCCATTTATCGTGCCCTGTAAGGAGAATGCCATTCGATTATGGGATAGGATTTGTCAGTTGAATTACATTAATGAATGGCTTTATCGATTGTACCTTCTATCTCATCCAGATAGCGAATCAAATTTCATAGTGAAGAACCTAAGCGAGGCCGTGTATCGTAAAAGCTCCGAGGTGCTTGACTTTTTTTTAAAGAACAAAAGGGTTGAGGTGACGGATGAAATGGCATTTCATTGGTGGGTGAAATTAAGAGACCATTCGACTGCATTCAAACTCCAGGAGAATAAAGTCAATCCTAACGCGAGAAACTCTGAAGGCGAAGTGCCTTTGCTCGCCGTAATTAAAGCTGATCGTAGAGATTATTTTGGCTTCGGCTTCTTTCAGAGTAATCATATCTTTTCACTCCTATATGCTGGAGCTGCGGAGGGGGAGGCTAGGGCTCTTTGTGAACAGCTCGGCAAAAAAGATCTATTGAGTGCGTTTAGGCAGTTTGATCGCTTATAAAGCAAAATAGTTGAAATGAAGTACAAATAGGGTATAATAAAGATATAAGTGGATTGGGACTACCCGGTCGGCGCTAAACCTCGAAGGAAACTTTGGGGTTTTTCGCTTTTTCAGGGAAAGTCTTAAGTCCATGCCCTTGTACAGAGCCCACAGTATTTTTATAGAATTTATCTTTCAGGATATCATATGCCCGATTAGGCTGTTCAGGACGGAATTGAGACAGTCCTATTGGACGGGCAGTCATATCAGCAAATTGAAGTCCTTCAGAATTAACTTTTTTATCTACAATTATTATTTCAAATGGCAAGGGCTTTTTAAAACTATTGTCACCGCTTCTAATTCTGTTGAATTCCTCTTGAACTTCTCTATCTTCTGTAGCTCCTCTAGCCTCAAAAATAATATGAGTTAATAGATCTTCCTGGTGATGTTCCTTCATTAAATAATACAAACTCTCCAACCCGAGAGCCATAGCTAAGTGATACGGATGTGATGGATTACTATCATCATCTCGTAATCTTAACTTGTCTATAATTATCGCTATTATAGTAAAATTCGAATCAGCGATAATTTCGGTCAACTTTTCTAAAAAATTGGCTCTAGAATGCTCATTCAAAGTATTAAAATACCCTTTCTTTTTTCGGATATCATGTTCGTGAAGAATCACCATATCATGACCAAAAGTCCTAAACTTTAGATCCATTAATTGGGGGACAATTTTTTGTGAATAATACTGTTTGTTAAATATGCAAAAAGATAAAACAAATATAGGATATTGCTTGTCAATGGAAATTAAGCCATGATCTCCACTCTCATCAACATAGACTATAAAATCACTATATTGCACAACGGATCTCTCCAAAGCGCGCTAAGATACCACTTGTGAATTAAATTTTTCTAGAAAAAAGTTAAAATCAAATTTTAATTTTCCCGGCAACAACTCATTGCAAAAAAATCGTCCACCTTGTAAAATGCCTAGAAACTGGGTATTTTTATGAGAGCGATCAATAAAACTAGGTATGCCATTCTGGGAATGCTCCTCGAAGGTCCCCTCTCTGGGTATGAGATCAAGGCCATAATGGGGAGGTCGACGGTCTATTTCTGGCGAGAGTCAGATTCGACGATCTATCCGATGCTCAAGGTGTTGGCCAAAGAAGGAAAAGTGCAATCCGAGGTCGCCTATGTGGGGAAGAAGAAGAAAGAGCTCTTTTCGATCACCGATACGGGGAGGGCAGAGGTTAGGGATTGGCTTAAAAGTCCGACCGGATCAGAAACGCACCGCAATGAATTTTTGCTTAAGCTCTTTTTCATCACAGAGCGCAAGGAGATGCTTCGGCTGTTTAAGGAGCGATTAGAAAAAACCGAGCAGACTTACGCAGAATACAAGAAAATCGAGGAAAGGCTTGAGAAAATAGCAGATTCTCCTCAAAAAGCGATCCGCCTTAAAGCTTTAAAGTACGGCATCGCTCATCTTGAATTAGAAATACGGTGGTTGAAGGATGTCTAGGAATTTTGTTTGCGCTTCAAAATGTGCTCTTCCGGTGAATCTGGATCTAAACAAGATCATTGTTCATGGGGCTCGGGAGCATAATTTAAAGAATATTTGCTTTGAGATTCCTAAAGGGAAATTGATTGCCTTGACGGGTCCTTCGGGGTCAGGGAAATCGTCTATTGCAGTTGAGGTTCTGCAAAAGGAGTGTCTGAGACTGCTTTTAGAATCGCTGGGGATGACCACAGATCATTTGTCTAAGGCCAAGGTCGATCATATCATGGGTTTATCTCCTTCGATCGGTATTTCTCAGCGTATGACCGATTTTAACCCACGCTCTACGGTTGGGACAAAAACGGGGATTCTCACCATTATGAGAAACCTATACGCCTCAATTGGCCATCAGCGGTGCGATGGGTGTGGAAAAGCGGTGAGGCAGCCTTTGAAAAACCAGACGGTGATTGAAGGGGAAGGGAAGAAGAAGCGAAGCTATTTTGGTTGTCCCCATTGCGGTCATAAATTAGAGAAGTTGAAAATGGCCCACTTTTCTTTCAATACCCTAGAAGGATCGTGTAAGTGTTGCAAGGGTCAGGGTGAAATGATCAGTGTTGATATTTCTAAAGTGCTCGATGAAGACAAAACGATTAGAAATGGCGGGGTGAAGGTTTGGGATACGGCACTTGCGCAATATTACGAAGGGGTTATCCAAGCGGCGGCCAAACATTATGATTTTCCTTTTGATACAAGTAGGCCTATTTGCGAATACACGCAAGAGCAGCGTGACTTTTTGCTCTACGGCGGTGTCAAGGGTCGCAAAGAGCCTAAAAAAGTGAGCGAGGGAAAATTTGAAGGAGTTGTCTCTCAGGTGCTCAATCGCTATAAGAAATATATTCTGCAAGAGCCATGTCCTGAATGTAATGGGGCGCAGCTAGGGAAAATCGGAAGGGAAGTTACTGTCGGTGAAAAAACCATCATGGAGGTGTCTGCTCTTGATCTCACTAGGCTGCTGGAGTGGATCAAGGGTTTGGATGACCATGTGGAAGAGGTTCAGGTTCTGGAAGCTCTTTCGAATGCATTGCAAGAGAGGACATCCAATTTGATTGAAGTCGGCCTCGATTACCTCGCTTTGGATCGTCCACTTCCCACTCTATCTGTAGGGGAATCCCAAAGGCTGAGGCTGGCAAGTGTCATCAGTAGCGGGCTAACAGGGGTTTTGTATGTTTTAGATGAGCCGACAACGGGCTTGCATCCCCACGATACCGAAAAACTATTAAATACTCTGAGGAAGATTCAAGAGACAGGCAATACGGTAGTCGTCATCGAGCATGACTTGGAGATCATCAAGAATGTCGATTTCATCATCGATGTGGGGCCTGGCGGAGGGAGCAAAGGGGGCGAAATTGTTGCGGTCGGCACTCCTCAAGAGGTGATGGCTTGCAAGGAATCGATAACGGGCAGATATCTGAAGATGAAACCTATTGTGGAACCAGGTATTGCGCAATCCTATAGGAAACTCACAATTCGGGGTGCAAGCGAGCATAATTTGAAAGGAGTAGATGTGAGTATCCTGATCAATCAGCTGGTCGTACTGACGGGGGTGTCAGGATCAGGAAAATCGTCCTTTTTGTTTGGGGTCTTAGATAAAGTGGCAAGAGGTCAGCCGGGAAACTGCAGTTCCGTCGAGGGATTGGAGCATATTAATCGAGTCGTCACCATCGATCAGATCACGATTAGGAAGACGCAATCAGCTCGCTCAAATGTGGCAACTTATACGAAGCTTTTCGACCTAATCCGCGATCTATTTGCATCGTTGCCTCAAGCGAAAGCGTCCGGGTTTGGTGCCGATAAATTTTCCTTCAACGCTTCTGATCAGAGGTGTGAAAATTGCAATGGGGCAGGCGTGGTTGCTGTCGACATGGCTTTTATGCCCGATGTGGAGATGGAGTGTCCAGCTTGTAATGGTAGTCGTTTTAATGATGAGATTCTATCGGTGAAGTTTCAAGGGCATCATATCGCAGACGTTTTAGAGATGACGGTAACCGATGCAACCCTTCTATTTCGGGAGCAACGGTCGATTTACAATCTTTTGGATTTAATGCAGCAGGTAGGGCTCGATTATTTGACTTTAGGCCAGTCTACATCGACTTTATCGGGAGGGGAGGCGCAAAGGATCAAATTGGCGTCCGAATTATGCAAGTCTGGAAAAGAATCGACTTTGTACTTATTGGATGAGCCCACGACAGGCCTGCACCCCCACGAAGTGGAAAAGCTTCTCGGTATCTTAAGAAAACTGGTGTCTAAAGGGAATACGGTAGTCGTCATTGAACATCATTTAGAGGCGATTTGCAGGGCAGATACCATCATCGATTTCGGCCCAGGAGGAGGTATTCGTGGAGGTGAAATCGTTGCCGCAGGTACGCCTCAAGAGATCGCGGCCAATCAAGAGTCGTTAACAGGAGAGTGCTTGAGAAGGCTTTTTAATTAATTGACAATATATATAAAATTTGATATAATTATTTTTTGTATATATAAAAAGGAATAATTATATGGGTTATTTTCAAAATATTATTTATACGACCACGTCTTATATTAGTTCAAACCCTTATGTAACTCTAAATAATGCCAAATTAGAGGTGGATTTAGGAAATATTGCTAGATCTGTGTCAAATTTAATTATTTCACATCCTTATATTTTTGCAGGAGTTGCAACAACAGCTGGAGT
>JAGVJV010000077.1 GCA_020050965.1 Parachlamydiales bacterium | reverse complement strand
GCTCTTGCAAGAGAAGGGATATTCTTGCAAGAGCACCCCCTCTCTTTTTCCTCTCTCCTCTGCGCTCTCTGCGTTCTCTGCGGTGATAAATCTTCAGCGCCGTGGAGGGAAGGCAATATGAAACACCTCATCGTAGTGCTCCACAAAATGAATGACCAGCCCCTTACGGATATATTCCGGTAATTCTTCGTAATCGCGTAAATTATCTTTCGGGAAAATCAATGTCTTAAGTCCCGACCGACGAGCGGCAACCATTTTTTCTTTGACTCCGCCGATAGGCAAAATACGTCCCGTCAACGTGAGTTCACCTGTCATGCCTAAATTGTCCAGAACGGGCGTATCAATTAATAAAGAAAGCAGAGAAGTCACCATGGTAATCCCGGCAGAGGGACCATCTTTGGGGGTCGCTCCTTCTGGAATATGAATGTGAACTTGCGCTTTTTCAAAGAAGGTATAGCCCGGCGCATACATATGCACGGCACTGTGGAGGTAACTCCACGCAATTTCGGCCGATTCTTTCATCACCTCGCCCGCTTGACCCGTCAGCTTCATCGCGGTTTTTTCAGCGGCCACCTTGATCGACTCAATGTATAAAGTCGCGCCTCCTAAAGCTGTCCAGGCTAAACCCATGCACACCCCAACCGGTGTACGGACATAGAAACGATCGCTTGTAAAGACCGGTTTGCCTAAATACTCTTTTAAGCTTTGCGGAGTAATCGAATGCTTAAGAGGAAGAGCAGGAGCCGGTTTTTTTGTTTTGACTCCCTTTTTGTTTTCGGTTTTTGCTTTTTCCGCGGTTTGTTGTGCACGCACAATCTTAACGGCTAATTTGCGTAAAATCTTTTTAATGAGGTTTTCTAGATTGCGTACTCCCGCTTCACGGGCATAGCCGTTAATCATGGAACGCAGCCCTTCTTTGGTAAAGACCACCTCAGTGGCTTTTAGGCCCATTTCTTTGCGATTGCGTGGAATTAAGTACTTTTTAGCAATCTCAATCTTTTCCTGCATGATATAGCCGGACAAACGCATGATGTCCATACGGTCCTTTAAAGGCTCTGGAATGGTGTCTAAGACGTTTGCAGTGACGATAAATAAGACATTCGATAGATTGCAACGGACATCTAAGTAATGATCTAAGAATTCAGCATTTTGTTCAGGATCTAGCACCTCTAATAAAGCAGAGGCCGGATCGCCCTGAAAGCTCTTGCCCATTTTATCCACTTCATCCAGCATAATCACAGGATTCATCGTTTGGCAATACTTGAGGGCTTGAATCATTTTACCTGGCATCGCTCCAATATACGTCCGGCGATGTCCTTTAATTTCGGCTTCATCCCGCATGCCACCCACAGAAAAGCGGTAAAATTTGCGATTCAACGCGCGCGCAATACTTTTCCCGATACTCGTTTTACCCACACCTGGAGGACCCACTAAACAGATGATACTGCCTCGGACTCCTCCTGCAAGGCGTCCGACTCCAATGAACTCGAGGATGCGTTGCTTGATATCTTCTAATCCATAATGGTCTTGTGCTAAGATTTTTTCTGCTTCTTCCAAGTCATGATGCTCTTGACTAAAAATGCCCCATGGTGTCGTTGTCAGCCAATCTAAGTAGCCACGACAGACGCCATATTCAGCCGATTGCATCTCCAGCACGCTCAGTTTTTCTAGTTCGTCTGTAATCACTTTCATCACATCTGGAGGCACAACACGCTCTTTTAGGCGCGCTTCAAACTTTTCCCGATCGAGTGACTTATCATCGCGCTCAATTCCCAGTTCTTTTTTAATCGTTTTGAGCTGCTCGCGCAAAAAGAAGTCTTTTTGGCTTTTATTGATAGTGGCTTCAATTTTCTGATTAATGTTGTTCTGCAGAATGCTGATATCCAATTCTTTTTTGAGCAATGCAAGGGCTTTATCGATGCGTAATTCAATGTCGAATGTTTCTAAAACATCTTGCAATTCCTCTCGAGAAGCCGTTGTGAGGGCAACAGCGAAATCGGCCAATTTACCCGGTTCGGTGAAATCGGAGTGGCCTAAGAAAATTTGCAGTTCTTCCTTAAAAAGAGGATTAAGTTTGAGGAGTTCTTTGATGGTAGAAATGATGCTAATGGCATACGCTTTGAGTTCCAGAGTCAAAATGGGATTATCTTCGTGGTAAGTCACATGCGCTTTTAGCGCTTTGGCATCCGAGACAAGCTCATGAATCTTTAAGCGCTTTTCCATATTCAGAATAACTTGAGCACCGCCTTGTTCCATGGGGATAATGCGTAAAACGCGTGCTAGCACCCCCACTTCATGTAAATCGGCGAGTGTGGCTTTATAGATATCTGTCGTTTCAGTGCGGGTTAAAGCGAGTCCGACACATTTATGGTCCGATTTGGCAACGATCTTTAATATTTCATAAAAAGGGCCGGGCTCAATGACAATGGGAGCGGCCATGCCAGGGAAAAAAGGACGGCGGATAAGGGGAAAAATGTAGATTTGATCCGGAGATTGCACCTCTTTTTTCTGTAATAGTTGGCTATCTTCTAGTGAATCGATGACCGCATTCTCGATTTCCATTTCTAAAGAGGGGTCGCCATGATCTGGATCTAGCATTCGTGCATTTCCTTGGTTAGCGTTGACTAGCAATAGACTCCGATTAAATTCATCCTATTTTTTTGGCTAATCCAATAATTCTACCCTTTTAGGGGAAATTATTCAATCAGAGATAAGAGGATTTCTAAGAGACTGTCTAAGGATTTCTAAGCTTGTGGCTCTGTAAATGCTTTGTGTAAACATCACACTATCAAAAAAAGTTTCGTAAATCTTGATACAGAATAAATTGGCTTGAAAACAATACTATTTTATGTTAAGATATATTAAATATTTAATAAAGTTAAGGGGGGTAAGAATGAGTCTTTTAATCGGAAATTTTTCGCCTGAGCAGTATCAAGCTTATATGAACCCTGCACCCGCTTTTAAAGCCAGAGAAGGAAGGCTATTTTCGGATCGTTTAATGGCGTTTTTAAATGTCTTTTGCTATTCCGCTTTGGCTCTTTTCATCAGTCGCTTGGCTTATTCTGTCTTGCATCGCTTCGCTTACTCAAATAATCATTATTTATTTGAAAAATTCAAGTCCCACAATTTCCAAACGATTGATAAGCCGGAAGATTATGCGACTGTTCAACTCATTTATGAGCGTTTTAAGGGTTGTGCTGAATTGAACCAACAAGAATTGCAACAAGTTCAACAACAACTCACTAGTGTGAAAAAGCGTTTTGAGCCTACGCAAAAGACGGATTTGGGAGAAGATAGGGGAAAAAAGGTAGTTGTTGAGGATGCTGGTGAACCTCAACAAGAGATTGTGGAAGAGGAAGAAAAAGAAGAAGACTTACACATGTCTGTCCATGGTCTATTTGATAATCTTGATTTTGAGGTACCTCCAGGACAGATAGAAGAAAAATCTAAAGAGATGAGCTCGAGTGCGGATCTTCTCGATGAATTGTTCGCTTGGAAAAAAGAGCAAGAAGAAAGTAGAAGGAAAGAAGAAAGCCCGATGGTAAGCATCAAAAATTCTGACGATTTTTTTCCCTCTGATGACGAAACTAGTACGGGTTCGAGTGATAAACAATCTATTGAAGACACGACGTTAAGTGAATCAGATCATGATCTAGACTCTTTAGAAGAACAGGAGTGGGAAAAACTTTCCGGAGATAGCTTAGAAGCGAGCGATGAAGAGGGAGAGCCACAAGAAGATCAAAGTCCTGCAGATTTTTTCACAAGCACATGGACTACTCTTTGTCAAACAGCTTCAACTGCTGCTTTAGAGAGCGGGTCTGGTATCAAAAACGCGATACAAGCTCAAGTCTCAGCTTTGAAAGAAGTCTGTCAAAATGCGACTGAAAACCGCCAAATTACTCATTTAGTTCAAGCTTATCATAAGATAGTGGGTGCTGTTACAGATACAGTTGCAGATAAAATAGGTTTGGTCGCTCAATCCACTGAAGAGAGATTTATTAAATGGAAGATTGAGCGCTACGAAGAACTATTGCACAAGACTAAGAAAATTGTTTTAGACTATATGCTGACTATCGATATCTCTATAAGAGAGGTGCATCAACTCATCGAGTATCTTAAAGACGAAGACACTCCTCAAGCTTTGAAACAGCTTCTTCCTATTGTGGAGTTATGCCAAGAACCGGTTAATATACAAGAAAATCGCTTTACGCAAGAGTATCTGCAACAAGTCCGAGAAGCCTATGATAACCGGTTTTTAGATCATTTGCGTGTGGCAGCGACCTGGGCGAAAGAGCACCGTTCTATGCCAGATGTTGAGCATATCGATGCAATTTGCTACAGATTCTACACAATGATTAATCTCAATGAGTGCTGCCTTAAAATTATGCGTGCGTTCATGAATTTTGGGGTTGAGGCTTTGAAAGAGCAATCTGTAGACAATCATTTGCCTGATGATCCACGCTACAATTTAATTCGCGAACTGCATAC
Organism: Parachlamydiales bacterium; assembly: GCA_020050965.1. Taxonomy (GTDB): domain Bacteria; phylum Chlamydiota; class Chlamydiia; order Chlamydiales; family Rhabdochlamydiaceae; genus Sacchariniichlamydia. The sequence continues at coordinate 1,638 of JAGVJV010000077.1, read as the reverse complement.
GATTTATCTCCTAATCAAGATGACTTCTCAACGCGCTAAAGCGCCTGTTCTTCACCTCGCTTTGAATAGTTTGATGGGACATTTGAATGGATTTTTAGGATTTGCTTCGTTCGATCCCAATCGCCAATCTAATCCCATCCATGTGTTCTTCGAGAAATTCATCACCACACGCTCCTGTCCGGTTCCACATGCCGTGAAAGATATTGCCATGGGGTCTCCGACAATTGAAAAGGGGACAGGGAAAGCAGAGATTAATCCTGAGTTTTTAGGATTTTTACGTGAATGTGCAAAGAGAAAGCATAGACACTTATATATTAACAATCAAAATGCGATTCCTAAAAGTGCTGTTGCAGGGGATGAATCTGTTCGTTGCCAGGCTCTTCATGACTGTGCAGAAAACCAATTCAAAGGGACCTTGTATGTGGTGACTCAAAGTCAAAACTCATGGTTTTATGAACAAAAAGGTCCTTCCTTTACCAACCGTGAGAGGGCAGCTGCAGGGGTTGGTCAGAAATTAAAAGAGCAACTCCTCCAGGGAACGTCTAAAGAATTTCGTTATTATGTGCCCGATTCTCTTAGACAAAATAACGATTTTAAGATCTGGATAAATGACCATATCGATCTTTTATTAGACAAGGAAGGCAAGAATATCAACCTTCAAGGAGAGTTTGTTTCTAAAGAGGCTCGTGATGCATTCATCCAAAACGTTCACAAAGACTTACAGGAGCACCCTTGTTTTGGAAAAGAGTTGGGATATTCGGTTTATCAGCCGTCTGCGCAGAGCTTTAAAGAGGAATTAGTTGATCAGATGTTTACACGTCCGACTAAAGAAACCGGCAATTATATTGCGAAAGATCTCGTCAAACACCTTGACTTGATTGCGTGGAGTAAAAACATGATTGATGAAACGCACAAAATCATGTTTGGGGGTCGTGAGACATTGACGTTAGAAGAGCGTCGCATCTTTATTCGCTTATTCTACCGTAACTTGAATCAAAAAGTGTTGATTGAAACGAAAGCGAATAGCGAGAATAAAAGCTGTAAAGACCGGATTGACCGCGGAGCTGCGACAGAGGCTGAAGATTTTGCGTATACGGCGATTCTGAATGGTTGCATGAATGATCCTAGAGTCATTGAATTCTTCCAGATGTTTCTCTTTACGCGTGCGATTATTGTCCGTAAGCGTGCGATCATTGAGGAACGTTTAGAGCGTACCATTGAGACAACGAAGTTTATGCTTGATCATCAAGACGAGCTCAAACAACTTCAAAAGGCGCTGTTCCCTGGAATAGGTGTCACGTTGAGTGTATTCCCGCAAAAAGATCAAGATCTTTCAGGGTCTGTTCTAGGTGGCTCATTTGTTTGGGTGTCATAAAAAAGGGGGGTCACGCGAAGCGTTTGGGTTATTCGTGCCCGTGTGCGCATCCTATTAACCGTAAGTGGCGAAAGTGGGCCTGGGAACTTATGGAGTGCGGGGACTTGTCACCGCTTTCCTAAATGGCGACTTGTCGCCATTAAAATGCGTCGCTAAGGAAAGCGACAGTTTCGTTTTAAGATCTCTGTTGCTATTCCCAGCGACGCCGATTGATGGTGACAAGTCACCATCTAGCAAAGCGGCGACAAGTCGCCGCACTCCAT
>JAGVJV010000296.1 GCA_020050965.1 Parachlamydiales bacterium | reverse complement strand
GCGCTGGCGGTGGATGCTCGATAAAGAACCGGTCAGAGCTTCATAAATTCGTCTATTGGCACTTGTGATCGTCTTAATGCAGATGCGTTCAATTACATCCATTGACGGGATGATAATACGCAGATGGCGAAGATAATCAAGTGCTTGAGCTGCAATAACCACACTCTTATCGGTCTGGAAAGCCAGTTCGGCAAGAGCGTGGACTGTTTGCCGAAAATGCGACAGGCCGAATGTCGTGAGAGCCAAGTAATCGCGTAACTCAACCAGGTGTTCGCGCCTGGTTTCTTCCCGCTCAGCATATTGTGACAAACACACTGAGTCGATATGCAGTTGCCCAGAGACCCATTGAACGAACTCAGATGGCAATACCGCATTGACCGACAATCCATGACCCGGATACCGAAGGAGGCAAAGTTGAATTGCGAATCCAAGACGGTTGGCATCGCCCCGCCTTTGGCGAATCAATGACCGATCGAGATCGTTTAGGGTGTAATGCCGAATCAGATCATCTTGTTCAGTGGGTATTGTTAGAAGGCTGCTGCGCTCAATAGCCGATAAAATAGAACGATGCGCCATGACTACGTACAGCGCAGATACTGATACACTGTTTCGCGAGAGATTCCAAAATCTCTACCCACCTTGGCTTTTGGAACCCCTTGCCGGATGCGCTCTTTTAAATCGGCAACCTGTTCAGGGGATAGAGTTGGCTTGCGGCCAGTATAGACACCTCTTGCCCTGGCTAAAGCGATACCTTCCTTTTGCCGCTCCTTGATGAGACTGCGCTCAAATTCTGCAACCGCACCCAACATGCTAAGAAGCAAGGTAGCCATCGGCGCATCATCCCCAGTGAATACTAGCCCTTCTTTTACAAATTCCACACGGATCCCACGATCTGTGAGTCCCTTTACGATTCGACGAAGGTCATCGAGATTACGCGCTAAACGATCCATGCTATGGACCACGACCGCATCGTACTTCCGGACATGTTTAAGCATTGCCTCTAGTTCTGGCCTCTTTACGTCTTTGCCGCTTGCCTTATCGGTGAATACTTCATCAAGTTGTAACCCTTCAAGCTGCCGATCTGTATTCTGTTCCGTAGTGCTAACTCGGACATATCCCACTCGCTGACCTTTCATTTCCCCCCAAAGTGTAAGGAAATATTCTATGACGCCTTATCGAAACAGTCAAGTAATTGGTTTTTCAACCCTAACTACACTGGAGAAGGCGAACAAGCTGTAGCGTTGTATATGGGTATACCCTAAATTGACATAATCCATAATATATCCGCCGTTTCAGTCTAAAAACCCAAGTTGCCACCCTCTTTTTCTCTATGAAAAAGCGAACTGCCCAGATCCTGCAATTCGAGAGGAAGGAAGGTGGGCACACCTTGCTGACGAGCGAAGTGCAGGAGGTGGGTAGTGCAGCCTTCATAGAGGAAATATGGGGTGGCAACTTGGCTGTCTAAAAGGAAAAAATAATCGAACTAATGGTTTGAATTCAGAAGAGGCCAGCAACATTTGCAAAATATGCAGCCTGTTATTAGTTTTTTTTATTTAGTGATTAAGTATTTTGAAAAAGGATAAATTCGAAGAATACATGACCATAAAAGATAAATAGCCTCATTTTGTTTAGGCGCTAAACACACAAGCAATTACTTCTTCTCTTGAAAATGCAAATTTGTTATTGAAAGGATAACGTAGCTTCAAAAAAGGAGGGTGTTTATGAAGAATAGAGGGATTTTATTTTTTTTACTTTTGCTAGCCGCATTAACCGGTTGTAATGGTATGGCAAAGCCGGAGCAAAAGCATTGTACAACTAAAGAACAGTGTCTTAATGATCCTGACTGTCTTTGTTGGTGTTCCCAAATCTGTAATTGGCGCAAGAAAACTGCTTCAGACAATCCAGTTTATATAGAGAATGATCCCAATGGCAAATTTTGTTATTGCAAGCAGTGGGATTATGATTATTATGAAGACAATTGTATTTTGCATAAGGGTATTAAACAGCCCAAAGGTGCTAAATGATCTCCGTGATCAAATTTGTATAATTTTTGTCGCCGAAAAATAAATGAGGGGTTTTAATGAAAAGCTTTTATTGTATATCGTTAACAATAGGAGCTTTATTCTTTTCGGGCTGCGCTAAAATTCAAAGATCGGATGACTTATGCGTTGGATCTTCTATCGAGCATCGTCTGAATAAAACTGTCCAATGGAATAAAGGTTGTCCAGTAGATGTGGAAGTCGAATGCCACATCCAACAGCTCCTCTGCCAAGAATTGACACCCGATTCTGCTGTACAGATTGCATTACTCAATAATCCCCATATCCAAGCGATATTTGAAGAAATAGGAATCTCACAAGCAGATTTGGTCGAAGCAGGACTCTTTTCAAATCCTATTTTTGATCTAGTTATCCGCTATCCCACTAAAAAAAAATTTGTCCCTGATATTGAATATTCAATTGTCGCAAGCTTTATCGATCTTTTTCTTATCCCTCTACGAGTAAAAGTTGCAGAAGCTGAGTTAGAGAAAACAATATTGAGTGTAACCAATGAAGTTTTAGATTTGGCATTTGAGGTTGAACAAACCTTCTATGAGCTACAGGCATCCCTGCAAGAACTTAAATATACAGGATCTATTGTTGAACTCACAAGTATTCATAGTGAACTAGTATCTAGGCAAAGGGAGGTTGATAATGTTAATAATCTTGATTTTCAGCAAATTCAATCTAGATTCCTTGAGGCTAAATTAGAAATCGCCAGAGTCGAAAATGAAATCATCAGATTAAAAGAAAAATTGAATAGGTTACTTGGATTTTGCGGAGAAATTCACTGGAATATTTCAATTGAACTACCGGAAATTGATTACCAGGGATTGCCAATTGATCGACTAGAATGCGTGGCTTTTAGGGAAAGACTCGATCTACAAGCTGCCCGATTTGAAGTCTTGCGTCTAAGTCGTAAACTAGGAATTAAGCAATGGTGGGTCTACACAAATGGACGGATTGGAATTGGTGGAGAAAGAGATTCAGATGGACTAAATACTCTTGGCCCAGCTTTTTCAGGTGAAATCCCCATTTTTAACTATGGTCAGGCAGCCCGTCTTCGTCTCCGCGCAGAATTAAGGCAATCCCAAGACGAGTTAGCCTCATTAGAGATTCGAATTCTTTCTGAAGTGAGAGAAGCTCATAAGCTTCTTATGAACAATTTAGAAGTGATTAATGAATATAGATCTAAAATTATTCCTCTGCAAAGTAAGATCTTGGAATCGTCTGAAGAGCTCTACAACGTTATGGGACTTGGAATTGATCGACTTTTGGAAAATAAGCGGCAAGAACTCCAGGCTTATAGCAATTACATCTTATCCTTACGCAATTATTGGATGGCCCGAGTCCAGCTTGACAGGGCCTTAGGTGGAAAACTCTATAAGATTTTCTCCTATGATAATGAGCCAATGCCATGGGTTTGCCAAGAAGAGGCCATAGAATGAAAATCACTTCGATTTTTATCCCTTTTCTGATCATTTTTTCTCTCTATGGTCTCAGCAATCATGATTCCAGATCGGAGATGCCAAAGAATGAAAATGTGGAACATAAAGACCAAGAAAGTCGAAAAAATGAAAATCTTATAACAATTACAGACAATTCTAGAAATCGTCGCCAGCTCATCACTCCCAATGTAGGCTCTTTGCCTTGGACTATGGACGGGGATGTAAAGGTCTTTCATTTGATTGCTGAACCGATTCGTAGAGAATTTGCTCCAGGTTTTTGGGTTAACTGTTGGGGATATAATGGCTCAAGTCCAGGCCCTACTATTGAGGCTGTGGAAGGAGAAAGAGTAAGAATTTTTGTAACCAATAAGTTGAATGAACCCACTACTGTGCATTGGCATGGAATTATTCTACCCAATGGAATGGATGGGGTAGCAGGTCTTAACCAACAAGCTATCGGACCGGGTGAAACATTCAAATACGAATTCACTCTCAAGCAAAATGGGACTTTCATGTACCATCCCCATGCTGATGAAATGACTCAGGTCGCTTTGGGGATGATGGGATTTTTCATTATACACCCCAAGGCAGGGGAAGATCCGCCTATCGATAGAGATTTCGCTATTTTCCTGCATGAGTGGCATATACCCATTGGAGCTAAAACCCCTATTCCTTTTGAAATGCTCGACTTTAACCTTTTTACATTCAACAGTGTTCTTTATCCAAACATTGAATCATTAGTTGCTAAAACAGGAGAGCGGGTACGTATTCGTCTAGCTAATGTGATGATGAACAGCCATCCCATTCACCTACATGGACATGAATTTACAATTACAAGAAAAGGAGCACAAAG
>JAGVJV010000129.1 GCA_020050965.1 Parachlamydiales bacterium | reverse complement strand
TGGCCTTGGCGACGATCTCCTCGTTAAAGGGCCAAAGATCTTCAAAGCTCCCTCCGCCCCGACCGACGATAAGGACATCGGCGAGCCCGTACGTATTAAAATCTTTAATTGCTTGGGCGATTTCTGCTGCCGCCAACTCTCCCTGGACCCGAACCGGATTGAGGATCAAGTGAAAACCTGAGAAGCGGCGAGAGAGGATGTGGAGCATATCTTGAATCACCGAGCCGGTCGGGCTAGTCACGACACCAATCGTGCGAGGGAGTTTGGGGAGCGGTTTTTTCTTTGCAGGGTCGAACCAACCCAGCCCCTCTAATTTGAGCTTGAGAGCATGTAATTTTTTAAGCAATTCCCCAACCCCTGAAAACTCCACTTCGCGGACGATGATCTGATAATTTCCACGGGGGACATAGACGCTTAGCTCTCCAGTGATGACGATCTGATCACCCTCTTTTAAGGGCTGAGAGAGGCGGTAACTTTGTCCTTTAAAGAGGACCGCCGAGACCTGAGAACCGGCATCTTTTAGGGTAAAATAGATGTGGCCGGAACTTTGAATCCTGAGATTGCTCACCTCTCCGCGCACCGTTATCGAGGCAAAAGCAACTTCTAATTTTTGCTTGATGGCCGCAGTCAATTGCGAGACAGTGAGGATGTTCAAAATACACCTTGATTTTCGAAGCTAGAATCATTATGATAGGTACTCCTTTAAAAGACAAAAAGTATGAATAAAATTATCGCTGGCAACTGGAAGATGTACAAAACAATTGGGGAAGCAACCCAGTTTTTGAAAACATTGATTCCACAAGTTGCAAATGCAAATTGCAAAGTGATGATCGCCCCTCCGTTCACGGCAATTGCCGATTGCAGCAGACTCACGAAAGGGACCAACATTCTCATTGGTGGTCAAAACATGAGTGATAGCGAAGAAGGGCCCTTTACTGGCGAAATCTCCGCGCGGATGCTCAAAGAAGCGGGTGCAAAGTTTGTGATTTTGGGCCACTCGGAGCGTAGGTTACATTTCGGAGAGACCAATCTGCTGATCCACCATAAACTCAAACGGGCGATCATCGATGAGCTTCCTGCTATTTTGTGCATCGGAGAAACCCAAGAGCAAAGAGAAAAAGGGCACTCAGAGAAGGTCATCCAGCAGCAACTCGATGAATGTATCGGAGGACTCACTGAAGAGGAAATCCACCACCTCATCATCGCCTATGAGCCTGTGTGGGCAATAGGAACTGGCAAAACGGCTACCCCCGAAATGGCGCAAGAAATGCATGCTATGATCCGGGAATTTCTAGGCTCTAAGCTCCCCATCCTCTACGGTGGATCGGTCAAGCCTGCCAATATTGATAGTTTATTAACCCAGCCTGATATCGACGGGGCCCTGATTGGGGGCGCTTCGCTCGATGTCGACGCATTTGCAAAGATGGTTTTAAGATGACATTTCTATTCTATACGACAATTTTTATTTTCCTTCTTTTAACAGTGGTCCTCTCCCTGGTGATCCTGGTCCAAGAGAGTAAAAGCATGGGCCTGGGGGCCTCCTTTGGAGGTGATCCTGGTGAGTCCCTTTTCGGAACCTCCACCGCAGCTGTTCTAAAAAAATTCACCGCCTACCTCGCTGTGATTTTCATGACAGCCTGCGTCCTGCTCTCGATATGGTCCGGCTCCATCGGAAAATCACGTCAAGCGCCGGCGATCCAGATTGAGGAGAGCGCTGAATAAATGGCCAAGTGGCGTTTCCGTTATTACGGCGATCCAGTTTTGCGCCAGAAAAGTGAGCCGATCGAAGAGATAACCGACGAGATCAAAGAGCTCGCTCGTTATATGATCTACTATGCCGATAATCACAATGGAATTGGCCTCTCAGCTGTACAGCTCGGAGTCCCGATTCGCTTATTCGTCCTGCGCGATTACATCGTTCAGCCGGATGGGAAATGGACCGTTTCCCCTCCAAAGATCTATATCAATCCGAAAATCGTTTGGAAAAGCGAAGAGACCAATATCGATACCGAAGGGTGCATGTCGGTGCCAAACCTCAACGTCGGCCCCATTGAAAGACCAAATGAATTGACCATCGAAGCAACCGACCTGGAGGGCAACCGCTTCATCGAACAGCGCGAAGGACTCAATGCCCGCGTCTCTTTCCATGAAAATGATCATCTTAATGGAGTGCTGCAAATCGACCGCCTTCCGCCCAATGTGCGCAAACGGATCGAGCCGCAGTTGCTTGCCATCAAAAAGAAGTACGGGAGTACTCCGTGAAGAAGCTAATCCAAGGCATCGTCGATTTTAGAAAAGGGCTGACAGAAGAATCCAGAGAGCTCTTTGCCAAGCTGGCCCTCGGTCAAAAACCCGATACCCTCTTCATCGCTTGCTCTGATAGCCGCGTGGTCCCCAACCTCTTTGCTTCGACTAACCCCGGCGACCTCTTCGTTCTCCGCAATATCGGAAACCTCGTTCCACCCGTCTCTTCCAAAGATGACAGCGCGTCTGCCGTCGTCGAATTTTCAGTCTTTTCCTTAAAAGTCTCCGACATCATCATCTGCGGCCATTCTGAATGCGGCGCGATGCAAGCACTGATTCATGGCGTCGATCGAGAGTGCTGCTGCCACCTTGAATCGTGGCTCAAATATGGAAAAGAGGCGCTCACTCAAGTGCGCAATGGCGTAAAGATAAATCCAGGTCTGTCAGAGCACAATCAGCTCTCCCAGGTGAACGTGCTACAGCA
>JAGVJV010000289.1 GCA_020050965.1 Parachlamydiales bacterium | reverse complement strand
GAGAAGTCCAAATTTGACTCCTCCCTTTTACTGCATCCCCAATTCAGCACGCTGAAAGGATCATCAATAGACGATATTCTCGGGGATTTTAGGAAACTACTTGTTCAAGAAGGATCTGTTTTTAAAGTGACTTTGCCTTCGGGTAAAATTTTGCTGCGATTTAGTCCTGACGGACTGGCTTTAAGTCGTGGAGGAAGTGATGTGCTGTTCGAGCTTCTCAGCAAAGGGATTAAGCATGTGAAGGCCGTCCATGTGCCTCAAAATAAGCCCTATTTTGCCCCTCCGCTGCCAGCTAAAACGATCCGTGAAACGGTTCAGTCATTAGGGGATTATTCAAAGCGTCTAGGAGAGATGGAAAAAGAGGTCCAAAATTTCCGGTCCTTCGAACTCGCCTCTCTCTATAAGTCGAGTTTCCGTCTCGATAACGAGGTGTTAGATACTAAAGCAGTCCCCTCAAGGCTAAAGTTTGATTTAGTGTCTAGAGTAATGGAGCTCAAAGTGATGATCGCGCAAGGGTATCGGCAATTGGGTAAAACCACTCCCTCTCCCCAGTGCTATGCGACGGCTCTTCTTTACATCTGTCAGGCTCTCGAGGATTGCGAACTGCTTAAAAAGGATCCCTTCCATCAAAATGAGATGGGTGAGAAAAAAATGGACCTGCTACTTAAGCGCGCTGCGATCTATAAATCTCTTAAATTGTGGAAGTGCTATGCCGAGGCGCTCGAAGAGATCATTGCCTATGGAAAAAAAGCGCATCAACATTTTCTCAGCCCTTCGCTCCATTACACTTTAGGGCGCGCATATATGGAGCTGAATCGGTTTGAAGATGCGGAGGACCAGTTCTATATCGTTCAGAGCTCTGAAAAAAAACGTGCAGTTACAGAAACGTTAAAGAGAAAGCATCAAGAAAAAAAACGAAAAATTACCGAACCATTTTTAAGTTCAAAAAATGGGCGCTGCTTTGCTAAAAAAGCCAAGGTCCGATTAGATGAAATTGAAATCTTAAAACCGACCAAAAAAAGTCAGCCTACTTCGGAAACACAAGATGCAAAAGCGGTCGCAGAGTTCCAGCACAATAATATCCGCGATGAATGTTTGCAGATCTTGAAAGCTAATGCAAAGGTGAATGCGCAGGGCGAGCCGAATCGCAAAGTGGCCATTTGGGATGAATTTGCTCATCGGATCAAGAGGACCACTACGGTTAAGGACTTTTGCGAGGTGATTTTTGCTTCTGTGCTGCCTTCAGCAGATGTAAAACCTGAGCAGCTGCTAAGGTTAGCAAAGGTTGCCAATATTCAGATCGCAAGCTTAGATGACCTCGATCAGATGAAAAGTTATGTGATCGATGCCATCAAAACGTATCAATCTCAAGAAGCTGATCTGATCGATAAGGCGGTTGCTATTGCCGATGCTGCAAAAGCAGCTTTAGAACAAGCAAAAGCATTTGCCGCCTTTAAAAAGAAACTGATTAAAAAACTTAAGGAGGGAGAACTCATCCGACCGGGGAGTTCTAGTCGCCGTAGGCTGTCTGATTTGGCGGCTCAACTCACTCTGATCGATGGAAATGTCTGTCTACAAACTCTTGGGAGCATCATTGGAAATGATCTGATTCCTACGGGTTTAACTATCGATGCAAAGGATATCAAGGAAATTGGAGATGTGCTTCAAGATGCCTTAGATCTCGATCTTCCTCCTGCTAAAACCGAAGACAATGTTTTGCATTTCACTGGGCGAAATATCTTTCTTAGCCAAATTAAAACAAAAATTGAAAATACTCTGGCTGCGAACCCGGGGATTCAAGATATCCACATCGTTGGCGTCCATGTTTACGTTGATACCAGCATCACCATCAAGGGAATGAATTTGGCCTTGGGTGGCGAATATCTGGAATTCATCAAAGACGCAGCTAATCAGCAACTTAAGATCGACCTTTCTGGTAAAGATGGGAGTCCTGGCGCTGAAGTTCCTACAGCAAAAGCTCAAGATGCGCGCAATAACAATGAAAATGGAGCAAATGGTGCGCATGGCAACGATGGGGATGGTGGATTTCCAGGTGGGGATTTCTGTGTCAATGCCAAGAAAGTTGTCGGTCTTGAGCCTCCGATCATTCAAGAGATCAATCTATCTGGCGGAACCGGAGGAATGGGATCTAATGGTCAACCTGGAGGAAATGGGGCAAACGCAATTGCCGGAACAAATGCTCGTACATCCATCCAAAAAGGGGATCCCGCAAACACAGACTGGGGCCATATCGATATTCGGCGGGGAGGAAGGTCAACGCCAGGCACCGATGGCGGAGAAGGTGGAGATTGTGGTTTAGGGGGAAAAGGCGGGGTAGCTGGAAATCTGCTCATTGAAAATGGGGCTGAGGCGATCCGCTCTCAAGTTAAAACTGATGCAGGTGGCAATGGTGACGATGGAAACCCCGGCGCAGGTGGAAAAGGTGGAACAGGAGCACCAGATGGGTTGGATCATGTGTATGTAAAAGGAGGGGGATGGATATTTGCGAGCCGACAAGAACGGAGTGGTTATGGACTACAGCATAGAAGCGGGAGCGATCGGAATAAAGATAACTGGCATGACACCATTACGAAAGAAGAAATGATCACCCGCAGCCAGGGAAAGGATAAAAGCAATACGAGAGGAAAAGAGGCCTCGGCACATACCCGTCTTCGGAAGGATCAGCAAAAGAAAGAGCTTAAAAGGCAGGTGTTCAATCAAAATCTGGCACGTCATCTGCATGCGGAAGGGTCAGCGGGTCGAAAATACGCCTTTGACGCAGTGACAAATAAGCAAGCGCTCGCTCATG
>JAGVJV010000084.1 GCA_020050965.1 Parachlamydiales bacterium | reverse complement strand
GTGTGCTCTTCCGATCTCTATATCACCGGCTTTGTCTGCGGCACTGCCCCCATCAAAGAGGTTGACATCATCCGCAATGGTACCTTGCTCCATAAACTCCAGCCAGGCAAGCCCTCGTTTGAGTTTGAATACGATGACTTCCAGGAGCTTTCCAAAATCGCCCTGAACTCCCCGGATGAGCGGCCTCCGTTTGTCTACTACTACCTACGAGTCATCCAGACCGATGGGCACATTGCTTGGTCCTCCCCTATCTGGATCGACTTGAGCGAATCCGTCTCTACTCCAACCCCAGCCAAGAAAGCTAAGAAGAAGTAATCTTTATCTTTTAGATCAACGAAAAGGCGCAAAGAAAAATTCTTTGCGCCTTTGAGGACTTGGCGTCATTGCGTTTTTAAATAAAAAAAAGACCCTCTCTAAGAGAGGGCCTTTTGAACTGAATCAGAAAGAGAGGATTATTTTTTCTCTTCCTGTGCTTTTAAAGTATCAATTTCTTCGCCGATTGCTTGTGAAATTGTTTCTAAGTAGTCAGTCACTGCAATAGATGCTTTATAATCAACATCATCTTGAAGATCTCTTACAAGTTTAAGTGAGTAATCGATTTTGTCTTGAACCTTAAATCGGCTCTCAACGTATGCATCGATGTCAGCATCTTCAATTTTTTTATGAACAGCAATAGCTCTCATATCTTCTTTAATGATCAGATCCTGATCTTCTTTAGGCATTGCATTGAAAACATCTTTCCAACCTTCTGCTTTGAAGTCTTTATGATACTGTTCAAAACGAGCCTGTTTTGCTTGAAGTTTTTGTAGATCTGTTGGTTGTGCAGGCGCTTCTACTTCACATGCTGAAGAACAGCTGCCGAAAATAAAGTTGTAAATTGCCACGAATTTATCTTTGATCCAAGTAAATACGCTTGCAACTCCATCATAGATAGTCCCAAAGAATCCTCTTGATTCTGTTGGTTGAGCTGTTTCGAGCGAGCTCTTTCCAGCGTCAGCTGCAACTACTGGTTGTTTTTGCTCTACAGGAGCTGACTGAGCAGCGTCCACGTTATTGGCAGCAGGTGCTGCAGTCGCATTAGGTACTGTTGACATGGTTAACCTCCATCATATTTGTTTTTTTCTAGGGCGAAAAGTCGAGCGCCCGGTACTTGTTGATCAATTTGACCAATTTTGCTTATCACAACAGCAAGAGATTGTACCAAAAGGGGTAAAAGAAAAAAAGGAATTTTATCGAATTCTTTAAAAAATTTTATGTGAGTGGGGATGCTGCGGAGCTATGCGGCAAGCACATAGCTCCTAAAAAAAAATTATTTTGCGTTAAGCTTGCGGAGGTGTTCGATATAGTTAGATAATAATTTAACATTAAATCCATTGACTAACTCATCGAGTTTTTTCATTTTATGAGTATCGAAATATGCCTCATTCCATTCCTTAATAAATTTGGCATCCTCTGGATTCTCTGGTTTCTTCAGTGTGTATTCCAATCTGAGACGTTCAACTTCTAGTATTGCCGCTTCTTCGAATACTTTTGGATATTTTTTCTCCATTTCATCCCTAGCAGCTCCCTTCTCTTCTGGTTTAGCATCATTCTTTTCCCATACTTTCATCCCCTCTTCGAGATCCTTGATTTTGGCTGCTCTCAGATCTTTTTCGCTAGGAGGAGCTACTTCTTGAGGTTTCTCAGCTGCCTTAGTATTGCAGTAATAGCCCAGCGTCAAGATGCAAATCGCTGTTCTAATCACGCTACTCACAACCGCTAAAATTGTACTCCCAATTGCTGATAAAAGTCTGGGGAAGCAGCAGAGCATTCGATAAAAACACCCTTCCGTCTCCTCTGCGGGTTTTGAAGATGCAAGGTTATCTTTTGTTGCAGTGCTTGCAAATTGTCTTGAAGCGACTGTAGGCTCAAATGTTGAGGCATTAAATTTTGCGCCTTCTATTTTTAGCATGTTTACTCTCCTAAAATTTAGATTTTCGCAGTGCGAATTTGCACGGCTTGGATAAATGTAGAGAGCAGGATAGCAAAATCAAAATTTTTGAAGATAGAAAAATTAACGCTTCTGGAGCTCTTTTTCAAAGCTCAAGACTGCTTCCTTAAGTTCCCAGCAAGATTCCTTTGACTGAGGATCGGCAACACTGGATAAGATCCGCTGGAATTCTTTGCTGATATCAGTCCAGTTTTTGGTCGCGTACTGTTCTTGGGCTTCTCCGTTGTCGCCGACGATATGTCTAGCTAGTGCAAGGGCAATTTGCTTATGAAAAAGATCTTTGGCAGGCCCAGGAAGATCTTTGTAAAACTCATTAAATCGAGTTTGGCGCCCTTTTCCATCTTTTTTTGATTCTGGTGTAACTGGAAATACTGCCTCTTTGATCCCAGTGAATGTCTCTTTCACTTGAGCCCAATCGGTTTCTTTTGCAACTTCCTGTTTCTCTTCCTCTTTATAGCACTCCCCCAAACAGGTCCACTTTAATAGAGCATCCTTTATACCTGTCAAAATTTTGCCGCATAAGCTGGCGATCCAAGTGAAACAACTACTGAAAACTCTCCAAATTCCCGTGGATTTTGATTTAGCATAGCTGATGGATGATGTGCACAGCTGGCTCTCTGAAACTATTTTCCTTTGGTCTGCAGCAGAAACTTCGATCTGTGAGACACTCTGAGGCGCAGGTGTGATTTTTAACATAATATAAGCTCCTATTCTTCTTTCTGTAATTTGTCTACTGTCGCATAACTGGCTCTTGCCATGGGTTCTGTGTGATGATTTTCCATGTGTTTCTTCGTAGAAGGACGATCTGTATCAAACACGAGAAAGGGGTTTTCGAGAACTTGTCCCAGGCGCATTTTGAGTTGTTCTTCAGATAAATCGGGTCTGTCATTTTTGAGAATGCAGAGGATCTGTTCTTTGAAAATCTCTTGCAATTCGGCTGGCAGTTTCTGGAATTTATTTTTCACTTTCTTGCGGCCAGCAGCGGTCTTAGAACCGAGCATTTCATAATAAACTCTTCTAAATTTATCTATTTTGAGTTCAAATAATTTTCTCTTAGCATGTTCATCTTCAAAGAAGGCAAATACATTCACTCTTAGCCAATTCGATATTCTATAGGCAAGATTTCTTACTCCGCTCAAGATACGAGCTCTTTGCAGCCAGATCCAGATTTTAGAAAAGAGATTTGCAAACCATTTAAGTACGGGCGATGGTCGTCTAGATGACACGATTTGATCATTAAAATGCGGAGGTGCAACTCCATTTGCCGAATGGATTTGGCTTAGATATTCAACTCTGGTGTTCTTACCGATGGGTTCAAGCATGGGTGACATGATAGAACTTTTTGCAAAATTTAGAAAAGTAAAAGTTGAGCTGAAAGCGGGTTTGGTGGTATACGCATACCTATGAGTCTGAAGCTGATCACGTTCTTTACTCTCATTTGTTTGACAGTCTATGCTGACATCCCACCATGCCGAAACAGCTTGAAGAATGGGGAATTCGACAAGGAAGCGGCACAAATTTTGGAGTCTGGAGCGAGTGACATTGTTCGAGGACAAGGCGCGAGCGAAGACCAGAAATTGGTTGCCAAACTGACTCTGTCGAAAACCGATTCTTCAGGATGTTTCAGTATAAATAAGAGTCAGATTTCGTATTTGATGCAAGTGCATGAACCGGTCAAGTCGATTGCCCTGTACTCCAGATACAAAAAGGAACTAGGCAAGCACGATTTTGAAGTTTTGCAACAGATGGCTTTGATCCTCTTAGAACAGGGTGCAAGGGCTCCTGATCAAGAGACGCAGCTCCTTTCGATTTTCGGTTCGGGAATTGCAAGCGCCGCATCCTCTTTAGATGTTTTAGAGGCGGGGATTAAGAGCGCCCACGTCGAGACGCAACTCGCCTCGATCCAATTCTTAGGTAGGATGCAAGATGATCGGAGCGATGAACTGCTCGTCAAGGCGATGTCCTCTGAATTTTTTCAAGCACGGATGGAGGCGGCGATGCATCTGGCCTCTCGGAAGCACAAGACTTCCGTTGGTCAAATTGAGTCGCTCATGTATCGGGTCCCTCCCCAAGCCCGCTTCTTCTTTCCCCAATTCTTCGCTCTGATCGGCACATCGGATGCGATTGCTATTCTGCGCCATTTAATGGAGGATCCGACGGCTTCTGTGCGTGTGGAGGCCCTCCTTAGCGCGGCCCGCTTTGGGAGAGACGATCTGCTTCCTATCATCCGGATGAATATCACCCACTCCAATGTCGCCGAGCAGGAGGCAGCCGCTTTTGC
>JAGVJV010000097.1 GCA_020050965.1 Parachlamydiales bacterium | reverse complement strand
GTGACTCCTTTGACTGACACAGAAGAAGACCTTTTGCGCAGCCTTCTTGAAGGCTATAAAATTGAAAGCCAAGATATTTCTGAAGATTTAAAGCACCTTTCTGCTCTCACTTCCGAAGTGAAGGCGATCAATAATCAAGCGGCGATCTTACACGGTGAGAGAATAAAGCGGGCTCAAGAAATCCTCAAAAAATATCGAGATGGGGCCTTTAGTTCCTGGTTAATGGACACCTATGGCAACCGGCAGACCCCCTATAATTTTTTGCAGTATTACGAACTCTACAGCAGCCTCTCCAAAGCGCTCCAAGACAAAGTGGATGCGATGCCACGGCAAGCTGTGTATACTTTGGCAACGCGCAACTGCACGCAAGAAAATAAGGAAGATCTCATCCGCAATTACAATGGGGAAACCAAAAAGCAGCTGCTCAACCTCATTCGCGAGCGATTCCCCTTAGAAGATCAAGATAAACGGGCTTCCAGCTTGTCTGAGCAGATGATTGCAGAACTCCATCGCTTGGAAAAACTGATTTCAAGCAGTCGGTTCAAACCATCTCCAGACCAAAGAAAACGGATGATCGAGGTATTACAATCGATCCAAAACAAACTTTAGACAGTTATTCTTCCCCCCTCGGGAGTCGCTATGCTAGCCCAGAAATGGGCGCGATCTTTTCCGACCAAAAAAAATACAGCACCTGGCGCCGACTATGGGTAGAGCTTGCCAAAGCTGAAAAAACCATCGGCCTTCCTATCACAGCTAAACAAATTGAAGCACTCGAAAAGCATGTCACCGACATCGACTTTGCGGCGGTGGCCAAATATGAAAAAGATCTGCGTCATGATGTGATGGCTCATTTGCATGCCTTCGGCGACTGCGCACCAGAGGCCAAGGGGATCATCCATCTAGGCGCCACCTCAGCTTTTGTCACTGACAATACAGATCTAATCCAAATGCGCATGGCGCTGCAGCTATTGAAGGCCAAGTGCATTCAATTACTCGGTGCGATGAAGGCAAAAGCGGAAGAATATGCCAATTTGTCTACCTTGGCCTATACCCATTTGCAGCCAGCTCAACCAACCACAGTAGGCAAACGCATCTGTCTTTGGTTACAAGATTTTGTATTTGATTGCTGGGATTTGATTCAGCGGGAAGAAAGCCTCTACTTCCTAGGCATCAAGGGAGCTACGGGAACACAAGCATCCTTCATGCATCTTTTGGAAAATGACTCTGCAAAAGTGGAAAAACTCGATCGAATCATCGCCGAAAGCATGGGATTTAAAAATCTGCTCATCATCTCTGGCCAAACCTATAGCCGCAAACAAGACATGCGGATCCTATCTGTGCTCGAGGGATTTGCAGCCAGCGCCCATAAATGTGCCACCGACCTCCGCCTTCTGGCCCATTTGGGAGAGGTAGGAGAAGGAAAAGCCAAGCATCAAGTGGGTTCTTCTGCAATGCCCCATAAAGTCAATCCCATCTACTCAGAGCGGATTTGCGGGCTAGCGCGGCTACTCATCTCCCTTTGCCAAAACCCCGCCTACACCCTTGCCACTCAATGGCTTGAGCGCTCCCTAGATGATTCGGCTAATCGGAGGATTGTCATTCCAGAAGCGTTTTTAACAGCCGATGCGATTTTCGACCTTCTCCTCAATATTTTTGCTAATCTTCAAATCCACCCTGAGGCGATCAAAGAAAACCTGCATAGACATCTCCCACTACTTGCACTAGAAAATATTCTGATGAGTGCGGTAAAGAAGGGGCAAGATCGGCAAGAGGTTCATCAAAAGCTGCGGGAAAATCCCCACAAAGGTGTGGAGATCGCCGTAGAGCTAGGTTTGAGTCCCGAGGAGATCGACCTCTGCTGCGCTCCGCAAGTGGGCAGGGCACAGAGCCAAGTAGCGCAGTTTTTGCGTGCTTCAGTCGATCCTCTTTTAGAGAAATACAAAGACCTCAAAGCACCATCTCACAAACTAAACGTCTAAAATTCGGTTGCACCCTAATATTTTGCAGGGTATTATAAGGTTATACCCTAACGAAATAGCCTAAACAATTAGGGTCCAGCCGAATGGAAAGATTATTTGAGATACAACGTATTATCCTAGAGCAGGTTGAGCAAGACCCCTATTTTTGGAGAAATCAATTTGATCTTATTTTAGCAGCCCCTCACATATGTGGTATCGTTGGAGCCAGGGGGGTGGGGAAAACTACCTTCATGCTTAGGCATGCTCTAAATTCTGGCGCAAAAAAACGAAGAGCCCTTTATGTATCTGCGGACAACATCTTTTTTTTAGAGCATAAACTGATTGATGTTGTGGACTACCTTTACAAGCAAACAGATGCACGCACTTTATTTATTGATGAGATTCATAAATATCCCAATTGGAAAATGGAATTAAAGAATATCGCCGACACCTATCCCTCTTTTCAATTATTTTTCTCTGGCAGCTCAATGATCGATCTTATCCAAGGAAAGTATGATTTATCGCGAAGAGTTACTTTGAATAAGCTTTGCGGTTTCTCATTTCGAGAATATTTGGAATTTCATCTAGGGAAAAAACTTCCTATATTAACCCTTGATACAATCTTATCTTCCCATCAAAATATTGCACAGGAGTTAGAGATCACAGGGATTTTAAAGCATTTTAATGACTACCTTAAATTGGGATATTATCCGTTCTTTAAGGGATATATTCTAGATAAAGATAAATTTCAGGCCCTTGAGAATGGGGTACAAATGACCATTTATGAAGATATTGGAACTCTTCATTCCTTAAAAACCCCTTCTCTTGCCGTGATTGAGCAGCTCTATAAATTTGTACTTAACTCATCTCCTGGAGAGCTAAATGCTTCAAAGCTATCTTCCATTTTAGGAAAGGATTTTGAAACGATCTCTGGTTATTTAAAATTCCTTGAACAGGCGGGGTTAATTCGTTTCATCTTTCCAGATAGTTCAGGAGATGCCTATCTTCGCAATCCGATCAAAATGTATCCTGAAAATACCAATCTTTTCTATGCTGCCTATCTGCCTTTGGCTCAAGATCAAACTAAGGGGAAAATACGAGAAACATTCGTTGTCAACCAAGCCCAAAATGCAGAAATATCTATTTTCTATAGCAAAAAAGGGGACTTCAAAATTGGCGACTCTATCTTTGAAATTGGTGGAAAAGGCAAAAATGGTAAACAAATCAAAGGGCACTCTCAGGCATT
>JAGVJV010000234.1 GCA_020050965.1 Parachlamydiales bacterium | reverse complement strand
GGAGGCAAAATTATAACAAAGCAATGGCGAAAATTCTTGAATTAGGCAAGGGAGCAGATGCTTTTTTACTTGAGCACGGACGCACCCATGACTACAAAGAATACCCCTATTTTTAAGATCTGCCTGTAAACCGGGAACAACACAATTTTTTATTCCATCGACCATCGTTTCTAAAAGAAATGTCCCATTTAAAAGAATCTATTTTCGCTATAGGGGGTCGTCTCAGAATTTATGAAATTCTGTTTAACATAACTGCAATGGCTTTTGAGTACTTACCCAAGTCGGTAAAAACGGTCACCCTGGATGGAGCTGGAGATACCCACGAAATGTATGATTTTGCTGAGGAACAATCAGTAAAGCTAATTGCTCCTCCCAGGAAAGGGGCTGTTTACCGGATAGGGGTAGATAGAACAAGAAGGGACGAGTACATAAAGGAAATAAGAAAAAATGGGAATGATGAGAGAGCTTTAAAAGAATGGAAGAAAAAGCATGGTTATCATAGACGATCCTTAGCAGAGACGGCGATATCCAGGTTCAAGGGACTTCTTGGGTCAAAGCTGAGAAGCAGAGGGCTGATGAACCAACACAATGAAATGCTTCTTAAATGCCTAATATTAAATAAAATTAATAAAATCGGACTACCTAAAAGAGCTTGAGGGACATAGATAAGAGCCCATTACCCCCCTAGGTCTATGAATTATGCAACAACGCCGGTATAGGCCTTATCGCCAAACTTCTTGCCAGTTATTATAATCCGAGGGGCGCAGGCGATGGCGAGCAATATTGCCCTCATGCAAACTCATGATATCGATTTCAACAGTTTCAATGAAGCGAACCTGGTCTTCAAGTGGGACGTAATTCAAAGCATATTCTCGTATTGTGGAAATCGCTTTGGTTTTGTCCATTTTTTCGAGTACAATTCTAGGCACAATCTCATTAATGAGTGCTCGATAACGTATGCGCAAGGGGTCGGGTGAGGCGACTTCTCTTTTAGTATTGGAATAGCGCAAACAAGAGCGCTCATAGGCCCAAACAAAGACCTCGCGCATCAGTTCGATCCGATTTAATTCATAGATTCCCAAAAGTCCATTGACATAACTTTGCTTAGGGACATCAACGAATGACAAAGGGCAAAGATGATTTAGGAGAAGGGGGATATTGGCAGCTAGGCGAGAAACCCGCTTATTAACATCTTCGAATGGCTGTAAATAGGGGAGATGGACCATAAGAAAAAAGGCTTGCTCAAATGGATTTCTAATTGCAAACGCTTTGTCAATAATCTGCTGAAAGCACTCCTCAATTACTTGTGGTATTGATATGGGTTGATAAACAGATCTTCCAATACCGATTGGGATCTCGCGTAAACGACCAGAAGATTTGGGATTACCTAGAAGGTCATGGGAAAGAATAGCATGTAAACTGACAATAGTAAACCGATTGATTTCAATAGTATCAATCGAATCTACCAAGAACTCAATTGCCTCTTTGTGATTTAAAATCATCCGGGCTTCTGCGATGTCTTTTCCTGCAACCGTTGCATTCAATTTCAACAACCGCTCTGTCTCGAGCAATGAATAAGAGTTGCCTTCCAAACGGCTTGAGTTCCATGAAAGATCGATGAGTATTCGATTATAAATTTCACGTGCATAAGTCCCAACTGGCCGATCCCCGATCATTTTTCCAATTTCGAAAAGTTTATAAATGATATGATCAGGCAAATAACGACTCTCATTGGGCCGATAATCCTCAAGGAATTTTCTATTATAGCCTACAGATTTTCTCGCATAAATTGGTGAAGTAATTTTTCTTTGGATTTCATTAGCTACGGCAGATAATGGAATAGGGCTGCTGTTTTTAACTTCATCCTCTTTAATCTGAGGTATCTTGTATTTTTTTGCTCGGGTTGCACCTTCAGAAATTAGGCGCCCATGGTTAATAAGAATGGTGAGCCGTTTTTGCATCTGACGGAGAGATATATCCGTATTCAATTCCCTAAAAATATCGTTAAGAGCCACCCCGTCTGGGAACTGAGTCACGATATTAACAATTAAATCCAGTTCATCCCCTGCAATTTGCTTAGGCATGTGCTTGTCCTCCACCAAAGAAATTCATTTATACCTCAAAACCCAATTTTAAGGTATAAAAAGGCCGATTTAACCCTAAAAACCTGTTTTTGAGGTGTAAAAGCCTAATTTATACCCTAAAAAGCATTTTTAAGGTATAAAAAGGTCGATTTAACTCTAAAAAACTTAAAGTTTCTTTTGAATTGTCTTTGCTAACTTTTTCAGCCCTTCGTCTCCGAGGGATCGGCTGAAGAGCTCGAGCTGCTGCATGAGTTTGAGTTTTTCCCAGAAGAAGGCGCTTTCGATCCACCCTTTTTTGAGATTGATCCGGCCGATCAGATAGTGTGAAAGGAGCATGGGTGTGGGAGGAAAAGCCCTTTCGGAGATATTGGTAAGATAGGCAAGCGCAGCCTCAGGCCCTTTCTCTTGAGCCAGATAGCAGCCGTGCAGGAAAAAGTGGGGATCTGTCTCGAGAAGGGGATGGGAGGCTCCTTTCCACTGCTGCGCTTGAAAATCCTTTTTGAGAGCATATTCTTTGCGGGCTGTTTCGTTTTTCTCTAAAACCGTCATGTCTGTTAATTCTTCACAGCCGAGTAAAATAAGAGCTACTTGCGCATTTTGGGCATCAGCTGGGGATTTTTTATTTCGATCAGCAGGGCATCCTGTATGATCAAAAGGAGCAAATTGCCCTGCTCCGCTAAGGGGGAAGAGCTCAAACTCGCTGGCTACTTTCCTATTTTTAAAATTATTATTTTCATATAGGTTCAAGATATGAGGCAATATGATTGAGACAGATGTTCTGATAGTAGGTTCTGGGCCAGGGGGTGGCGCCGCTGCGGCACTCCTCGCGACATATGGGGTCAAGACGATCATGATCACCAAGTTCAACTGGACATGTCGAACGCCCCGCGCGCACACTACTAACCAGCGGACAATGGAAGTTCTGCGCGATCTGGGGCTGGAATCTGATGCGATTGAGAAGGCATCTCCACAGGAAATCTTGGGCAATATTGTATTTTGCACCTCGCTAGCTGGTGAAGAATTTGGCAGGCTTAAGGGTTTGCTCACACACCCCTCGCGCAAAGCGGAGGATGATTTATCTAGTCCTACAAAGTTGTGCGACTTGCCACAAAACCTGTTGGAACCCATTCTAGTAACTGCTGCAGGGCACCGTGGCGCGACCGTGCGCTTCAACTGGAAATATCTCTCACATACCCAGGATGACACAGGCGTCACCGTTGATGTGAAGGATCAAATCTCTGGTACTGATCATAAGATACGGGCTAAATATCTAATCGGTGCTGACGGTGCCCGCTCCAAAGTCGCAGAGGACATCGGGCTTCCTATGGTAGGCAAGATGGGTGTGGCAGGATGCATGAACATTTTGCTTGAGGCTGATCTTTCACGTTATGTTGCCTATCGCCCAAGCGTCCTCTATTGTGTGTTGCAGCCTGGTGCCGACATCGGAGGCGTTGGAATGGGGATAATCCGAATGGTGCGTCCATGGCACAAATGGTTAGTCATCTGGGGTTACGATATCAATAACCCGCCACCTGAACTAACAAATGAAAAAGCGATAGAAATTGTTCATAATTTGATAGGCGATCAAACAATTCCTATCAAAATCGTATCTAAATCGATATGGACGATTAACGAAATGTATGCCAAGAAAAACACTGTTGGACGGGTGTTTTGTGTAGGAGATGCAGTGCATCGTCATCCGCCAAATAATGGCCTTGGCTCCAATACCGCCATTCAGGACTCCTATAATTTGGCTTGGAAATTGGC
>JAGVJV010000025.1 GCA_020050965.1 Parachlamydiales bacterium | reverse complement strand
TCACCACCTTTGGCGAGTCGCACGGCCCCGCCATCGGAGTGGTCATCGATGGCTGCCCCGCTGGAATCCCCATCACCAAAACCGAAATCGACGCCCAACTAGAGCTCCGCCGCCCAGGCAAAAGCCCCTACGTCTCCCCGCGGGCAGAAGAAGACCAAACCGAAATTCTCTCCGGTATTTTCGAAGGGATGACCACCGGCGCCCCGATTGCCATCCTGATCCGCAACAAAGATGCTGATCCAAGCCAGTACACCCCCATCAAAGATCTCTACCGACCCGGCCACGCCAATTTCACCTACCTAAAAAAATACGGGATCTTCGACTACCGCGGCGGGGGTAGATCTTCCGCACGCGAAACCGTCGCTCGAGTCGCAGCGGGAGCAATCGCCAAAAAACTGCTCGCCCATTTTGAGATCGATTGTGTCGCCTATTTGGCCGAAATTGGAGGGATCGCGATCGATGAGCCCGACTTTTCCGATTTGAAGACCTTGCGAGAAAAGACACATGCCAGCCCCATTTTCTGTCCTGACAAAAACCCAGAAATCCTTAAAAAAATCGAAGAGGCTATTGCCGAGCGCGATTCCCTCGGCGGAATCATCGGATGCGTCGCCCATTTGCCCGCAGGCCTCGGCGACCCAATATATGGCAAACTCGAGGCTCTGCTCGCCCATGCCATGCTATCGCTGCCCGCCTCCAAAGGTTTTGAGATTGGAGCAGGTTTTGCCGCTGCGCGCATGCGCGGTTCAGAGCACAATGACGGCTTTATGACCGACGTGGACGGAAACGTAAGAACGACGACCAACTTTTCTGGAGGGACATTGGGGGGAATTTCGACCGGCTCACCACTCTACTTCAGAGTCGCCTTCAAACCCACCTCAAGCATCAAAAAAGCCCAAGAAACGGTGACATTGGAAGGCGAGAAAGCCACCTTCCAACTCCCCGAATCAGGCCGCCATGATCCATGCGTTGCCATCCGCGCTGCCCCCATCGTGGAAGCGATGACTGCGCTCGTCCTGGCAGATTGCGTATTGATGAATCAATGTGCGACTTTAAAAAAATTTATTGAACATCATTGAGTCTACTCCTATAAAGAAGTAGGAGACCCATGAACTATCGCTTTCTCATTTTTCTCTTCTTAGCCGCTTGTATGGTCGGGCCAAGGTATCAAGAGCCTGAAATCGTCATGCCCTGTTCCTTTGATGAAAATAAAGGTGAGCCAATTTGTGACGATGACCTTTCTGGTTGGTGGCAGCAATTTGGCGATCCGGTCTTAAATGGCTTAATTGATGAAACGCTAGCGTCCAATTATGATTTAGCGATTGCGATCGAAAAGATTGAGCAAACTAGGGCCCAGTACCGGATCGAGCGATCACATCTATGGCCTGAGATCGACCTCAATGCGATGGCAACCCGCAGCCAAATTAGCCAAAATCTCTTCTCGCCGCCCGCCACTCCGCCGCCCGTTACGACGTCGTTCTTACCAAAATTCCTCAATCTATTCCAGCTCGGCTTCGACGCCATTTGGGAACTGGATTTTTGGGGCAAATTCCGCCATAACAAAAATGCTGCAGAGGCCACCTGGGAATCTACTATCTACGATTCGCAGAATGTGATGATCTCTCTGCTGAGCGAGGTCGCTGTCAATTACACCAATATTCGGGCACTGCAGAAGAAAATCGAGCTGACAAAGCGAAAAATCGAGGCCGATGAACAGGAACTGGATATCGCTAAGAGTCTCTATTGTACAGGTCTTTACAATGAAATGCAGGTAAGTTCTCTAATCTCTTCGTTGGAGGCAGATCGATCGACCCTTCCAGTCCTTGAGACCTCTTATAAGCAAACTATTTTCTCTCTGGCTGTTTTATTAGGGAGACAACCCGAAGGCTTGAGTAGCTGTTTCCAAGAAAGCGCTCCGATCCCTTCGGCATGTGATAGGGTACCGGTTGGTCTTCCATCAGATTTGCTTCGGCGCAGACCAGATGTGCGCAGTGCGGAGAGACAGCTCGCTGCAGCAACGGAAAAAGTGGGCGCTGCGATTGCCGATTATTTCCCCCATATAGCCTTGACAGGACTCAACATCGGGGCGGGAAATCGGGCCGGCTCTGATTATGGATGGCTAAGCAATAAGCTGGGTAAACTATTTCAAGCGGCCAGTCGCACTTTTAGCGTGGGACTAGGCATGTACTGGGACCTGATCGATTTCGGCCGAGTGCGCGGACAGGTGGATGTGCAAAAATCCCTTCAAAGGCAGGCTTTACTCAATTATGAGAAGACGGTGATCAGCGCGCTTAAGGACGTGGAGAGTGCTCTAGTGGCCTATTTTGAAGAGGAAAAGCGGAGCGACAATTTGAAGAACAAGTTCGAAGCAGACCTAAGGACCTTAGAAATCACCGAAGGGCTTGTTTGCGCGGGTCTTGCTAATGAATTGCAGCTTATCCAAGCGCAAAAGAACGCGATTGATTCAGAAACTGCTTATATTGAAAGCCAGCAGGCATTCACCGGGGATTTGATTGCTATCTATAAAGCTCTCGGTGGGAATTGGTAAATTATACGAAATCCTTATATACCCCGCGCCGTCAAAAATTGTGAATTTGGACCGC
>JAGVJV010000284.1 GCA_020050965.1 Parachlamydiales bacterium | reverse complement strand
TTTGCCTTAGCCAGAGAAGCATCTTTGCGTCCGACCCGCCCATCTCCTAGTTTCTCAATAGTAAGCTGGGCGGGATCGGACGCAAATCTATCTCCTCTGGCGTTGGCAAATTCTCCAGCTTTCCAGTGGAAGCAGTATATACTCCTCTTGAATTTTGGAATAGTTATGACTTTTGAACTACATCCTAAACTGGCACCCAAAATCTTCCTCATCGATTTGCCCCTTTGCAGGGTCCTCTTGCAGGATGAGGTCAATTATCCCTGGCTTTTTCTCGTTCCACGCCGTCCTAATGCCTCCCGCATCATCGATCTCTCCCTAGAGGATCAATTGCAATTGATGAGAGAAATGGACTTGGCTCAAAAGATCCTATGGGAAGAGTTTAAACCGACCCAACTCAACGTTGCAGCTCTAGGGAATAAGCTTCCGCAACTACACATCCATGTGATCGCCCGATTTGAAAACGACCCCGCCTGGCCCAATACGGTCTGGGATCATCCGCTTCGAACAAAATACGATGATGCCACGAGAGAATCGAGAATAGCTCGCTTGAAAGAGCTATTCAATCAAGCCGGTTAAATAGGCGATTATCACAATAGAAAACGCCAGGGCTGCGTGGATGGCTAGCGAGAGAAATGCAACTCCAAATAGCTTTCCAATGGAATTCTTCTTAATACCCCGTTCTATCAACTCATTCAGATGATGTTCTTGGTTGGTTTTAGCAAATGAGGCATTCAAAGTGGCTATAATGACGACAGAGGATACCGCAGTGCAAGTGAAGGCGAGCCATTTTGCTGGAAGATACTGAGGCGCCATGATCGTCAAAGCGGCAAAAGGGAGGACACACAAACACTGCAGCAACATTTTCTTGTTATAGAATGCCTTATAATGTTCATAAATCAGATAACTATAGATAAGCATTCCTTGTGCCAGCGATGCAAAGAATAAATGAGTCTTGACACCCTCATCAGGGAAAAAAAGGATTCCGCAAAAAGTGACCAGCAGCGTGCTGATCGCCCCAGCCCAATAAGATTTTTCTGCCAGATCAGGGCGGCCAAGAGCTTTATAGTTTTGGCCGATTTGGTAACATCCGCAAAGATAGCCCCCAATGACACTGGACCAAAAGATCTGTTTTTGCGTCCAAATACGGGGTGTTTTTACAAGCGGTAGAGCTTCTGATTCCATCTGAGCTTCCTTGTTTCGGTATATCTTAACAAAGAGCGAGTTAGGAAACAAGTCTTTCTATGTTTTGTGAAATGGGATTAAATTGACGTTAATTATAAAAATTTGTTAATATAGATAATGTTAATTATTTAAAAAATGGACTAATAATGAATTTGAACGGTGCAGTTGTTGGAACTGGTATAATCGGCGTATCAATGGGCATAGAGTTTCTGCGGGCCTTAGATATTACTCAAAGCTTACCATCTTCGACCGTAACTATAGGGCTTAGTGTTATAGGCCTTACCACTATTATCGCTAGCAGAATATTACTGCTCTCATCAGCGACTAAGTCAAAGCTGCCCGAAGAGAGGTATGCCTTGCCACCCATCTTTTTATTTGAAAGACACGATGATCCAACTGCCCTCCGTGTAGTTTGTGAATTGCTTCCGAAATTGCAAGAAATTGGGTATTCAGTTTATTGCGTGGAAATTTCAGATATTTACTCACCAGATAAAATAATTAGCTTGATTGAATCGCAAGTTAAAAATTTCGAAGAACGACATCAGCTTGTTGAACAAATTGCAGAATCGAAAGGAGTTTTAAAAAGCGAGTTAGGCAAAATCAACAAATTTGATGATCTTTTAAAACTTCTTTTCCAATTTTTTGATAATAAAAGTGACGAAAAAACCGTTAATACAGTTTCTAGATTGGCGGATTCCTATTTTAGATTTGAGCATATGAAAAAACTAAAAGAGACAATAAGAAAAGCACAGGAATGTGGATTTTCAATAAGAGGGGTAGATGATCATGATGCACGCGAGGAATTCGGAAATAAGATAAGGCCAAAGAGTTGTTTTGGCAGGTTATTGGAGATATTTAGAAATACTCTAGGCCGGATTAATGAACTTAGAGAACAAACGATGGCCAGAAATATAGTGCAACTGAGTCGAGAGGGTAAAGGCATCCTCTTTGTCGGCGGCCACATTCATGATTTTAGTTTAATTGAAAAATGTAAGGGCGCTCTCTCTTATTTTACCTTGTCACCAGATGGCGAAATAAGAATGAGGAGATATTTTGATGCCCGCTACAATAATGTCTCTAAAGATTATTTACAGATATTAACTGAGGACGAAATACCCTCATTTGCAGATAGATTAGTGGATAGGGTTCGTAAACAGAATTTTTGACCTACGTTTCGAAACCTATTAATAGGCCCGATTTTGAGGTTCGATTCAAAGCAGGGTTAATATTTAGTTCCTTGCCCATCCGTTCCCCAAGCAGCGCTGATGCCTGACAGAGGCTGCCACCTCGCCGGGCCATAGAGAGATGGGGATAGGCCATTGCTTGCGCTTGGGTGAGCTTATTTTGAAGGACAATCAGCGCGCTAGTCACCTCAGTGTTGTACTCTCTTTTGAGCGCTTGGATTTTATTGCAATATCCTTTAGCGATCCCCAGAAAGAAGGAATTTTTTGCGCTTTGCCCTTTTAAGTGAGCTTGCCGCTTGGCTTGATCCCATAGGTTTTCTAGCTCCCGCTCTAATACGGCCGCTACATATTCGGCGATCTCTACATTGACCGGGTCGCCGAGAATCTCTAGATAGGTAAATTCTTTTCCACGGCTAAAGACGATGCTGACGAAAAAGGTCTCGAGGATTTTGCCAATCGCCCGCATTTTGGCTGATTCCCGTTTTTGTTTCATGATCCGCTTGAGAAACACTTTTTCATCATCATCAATGGATTGCGCTTCCAGGTTATGCTTTAAAAGAAGCTGCTGGGACTTGATCATCGCTTCTCTAGCTTCATGCTCATTGCTACTTGTTGATAGAGCCATCAGCTTCTGCACTTTTCGCAAAATTGCGCTTTCTTCTACTGGGGAAGTAGGTTGGCCTTCTTCGAGGCAGATGGTCGCCCGATAGACCTCTTCACTCCACCCCATCTTCTCGCAGAAGGCTCTAAATTCAGGTCCATGGGGTTGAATAGTGTCGCCGTGAAGGATAAAGGTGAGATAGTGGGCTAGCTCGTGCCGAATGATGTTATGGAGCTGCTGTTTATGCATCAGGCTTTCATGGAAGCCAAGTTCATAGAAGTTGGAGTCGAAGTAGCCGAGCATCCGCTTATTGTTGTAGATGACGACGTTGATCGGATAGGAGGAGCGCTGGCGCCAATCGAGGAAGCGGTTTTGCCCTACTTTTAGCCCCACTTCTTTAGCGAGAATAGTTTTGATGGTCTTTTTGATCTCAGCGATGAACTGGACGATTTTTTTTGAATAAACGATCATAGTCTTAAATAGGGTATCATGCTAGATGAAAAATCTCTATGGAATCTATACTGCGCCCACTCAAGTTGTGTGAATTTGGACCGCTTCATCCGCCTCGGGGTTCAACTGTTTTTCCGAGGGTTGTATTAACTCGATACTACCCTCGGAAAAAAAGCTGAACCGCGAGAGCTTTCGCGTGGCCCAAATTCACGCAACTTGAGTGGGCGCAGTATTTCATTCATCGCTCTGAGGAAGTTCAGGAACCTATCCTAGTAAAAGTTTCAACCACTTCTCAGCGAGATCTACTTTAGGCAAAATAGATCCTTTATTTTTCGACAGTAGAGACAGGAGGGGTTTAGTCCTCGGGTTTACTTGAAAAAGGCTTTTGTGCTTAGAGAGAAATCGCCAGAAGAGCCCATCCCAAATATCGGCCCAATCGCCGCGGGAATAGTCGCTCATTTTTAGGATGTAATTGGCGCCGGAAATATAGGGTTTCGTAGTCATTTGCCCTCGATCTGCAAATTGACTCATCCCATATACGTTGGGTACCATGACCCAATCATATGCATCAACGAAGTAGGCCATGAACCATTCATAGACTGCATTGGGATCAGTTTCAGTCAGGAGAAGAAAATTTCCAAGGATCATCAGACGCTCGATATGGTGGCAGTAGCCAGTCTTGAGAATGCGTTCAATGGTGCGGTCGACCGGTACGATTCCAGTGGTTGCATTCCAAAAACCTTTAGGAATGGGAGAATGATGCTGAAAATAGTTGGAGGTTCTTTGCCTATTCCCTTTGAGGACATAGCAGGCTCGGATAAACTCCCGCCATCCAATTATCTGGCGGATGAAGCCTTCAAGTGAATTGATAGGTGCCCTAGTAATAAGAACAGCATTGAGGACTTGCTGTGGAGTGAGGAGTCCGATATTGAGCAAGGGCGAGAGGACGCTGTGAAAGAGAAAGGATTCATCTTGCCCGATAGCATCTTCATAATCGCCAAAGTATTTGAGCCTGTTTTTAATAAAATTGGAGAGCGAGTTTTCTGCCTGTTTAAAGGTCACAGGATAAAGAAATGGAGAGGCCTCTCCTACGGTATTTGGAAACTCTTTCTCTACATAGGCAATGGCTCTTTTAACCGCTATATTTTGTTTGGGAACTGGGTATTTGGGGATTTTTGTTCCTCTCAGCAGTCTCTTGCGATTTTCTGCATCAAAGCTAAATTTGCCTCCGATGGGGTGGCCTTCTTTCATCAAAATATTTAGGTTCTTGCGCTGTGCTGCATAGAACTTAGCCATTGAGTAATGCTTATTTTCACTGAAGAAGGAGCGAATTTCTTCCTCTGTACACAGAAACATGGGGGAAGGATAGAACTGGATTGTCCATTTGAATCGCTTAGTCGCTTTTTTCAAGTCCTCCTTTAGCCATTGATCAGCAAAGTCTGCTAAATGAATTTGCAGGACCCCTTTTTGGTGTAGCAGATTAAATAAATCTCCTCGTTTTTTCAGCTGAGCTGCTTCGATGTAATACACCTTATATCCCTTCTTTTTTAGGAAGCTGGCATACGTTTGCATCGCGGCTCTTAAAAGGACTAGTCTTTGCTTATGAAAAGCTTGCACTCTGAAAAATAAAAACTCTTCCACCAAAAAAACAGGTCTATCCCGTTCAAGGGCAGGGTGATGTTTAAAGAGTTGATTGGGGAAAATGAGAGAGATGGCTTTCATTTCGTTTTCTTATATTCCATCAGACTCTTCTTGGCTTCTATCTCGTGGTCGACGATAGGCGCGGGATAGTCGGATTCGACCTGCTCTTCTGCCCAACCATGAATAGTCTTAGTTGCTAATCCAGCAAGCTCAGGAATCCATTTTTTAATGTATTCACAGTCAGGGTCAAATTTTTTCTGCTGGTTCCAAGGGTTAAAGATCCGGAAGTAGGGCTGGGCATCACAGCCGGTGCTGGCCGACCATTGCCAATTGCCGTTGTTGACTGCGGGATCGTAGTCGATGAGGTTTTGGGCAAAATAGCGCTCTCCCCAGCGCCAATCGATATGGAGGTCTTTGACTAGGAAAGAGGCGACGATCATCCGGACCCGATTGTGCATCTGGCCGGTCGCATTCATTTCCCGCATTCCAGCATCGACAATCGGGAATCCGGTTTGTCCTGTGCACCACTTCTTGAACAGTTTCTTGTCATAAGACCATTTGAGTTTGTCAAATTTAGAATGGAATGCCCCTTGGAATACATGGGGGAAGAAGTAGGCGATTGAGGTAAAGAAGTCGCGCCAATAGAGAGCGCGGATCAAGGGATGGTGCGGACCTAATTTATCGCAGATGGCCGCATAGACTTCTCTAGGTGAGATGACGGTGAATTTTAAATAGGGTGATAGGTTAGAAGTAGAGCCCTCTGCGGGAAAATCTCTATCGTGCTCATATGCCTTTAAAGCGCCCAATTTTTTGAGCAGCTTTAGCCCCTCCGTTCGTCCGCCGATCAGTTCATTTTCGACACCCTTTGGCATCGGCAATCTCTTCACTGCAAAGGGAATCTTTCCGCGGAAGTAGTTGGAGTGCCGGTTGGTAGATGGGGGAAGGACCTTGAGTTTGGACGCATTTCGATAATAGGGGGTAAAGATCAGGTAGGGCTTGCCATCTTTTTTTAATGCCTCTTCAGGTGGGTGGAGGAGGGCGTCGTCAAAAGACAAAAACGGAATTTCCTTGCACACTTTTTCGATTTTGGCATCTCTGGCTAGGGCGTAAGGGGTGTAATCCCTATTGACGATGACCGCATCTACATTGAGTTTCTCGATACATTTCTTGACGACCTCTTCCGGTTTACCTTTGAAGTAGTATAGTTTAATCTGCTCTTCGAGATCGGCCAGGCACTCGAGCATGAATTTCAGACAGTGATCGCTCCGATAGGGATTCTGCTCGATCTGCTCAGGAGTAAAAATAAAGGCAGGGATGACTTGCTCAGAATGCTTGAGGGCATAGATGAGACCAGTGTTGTCTTCCAAGCGCAAATCGCGCCTAAAAATAAAGAGGGATCGTTTAAATTTGTCCATGGCAAATTCTCCAGCTTTCAAGAGTCAGCAGTATATATACCAAATCGCATCTTTAATGTTATATTAGGATAATGATTAGCGCTCGAAGACAGTTCATTACCATTTTGCTGATTGTCTTTTGCGGCTTTTTGGGCATCTCCATGCCTTATCTGATTTTCCCTGCTCTCTTCATCAATCCGGAATACTCGATCCTTCCGCCCTCTTGGGGCCCTGCTAGTCATGCCTTGTTATTGGGAGTGACACTCGGAGTCTATCCGCTAGGGCAATTTCTCGGATCGCCCATCTTAGGAGCCCTCTCGGATGACTTTGGACGCAAACCTCTTCTCGCTGGAAGTTTAATCATAGCCGCAGCATGCAATTTTATCTCCGGCCTCGCTCTCCTCTGGCACAATCTACCCCTTTTGATCCTCACACGCTTTTCAGCAGGCATGATGGAAGGGAATGTGGCGATCGCGCGGGCCATGGCAGCCGATCTCAAGTCGCTTTCCAAACACGAGACCTTTGGCAAAATCAATGCGGCCACCTCTATCGCTTTTCTGATTGGCCCGCTCGTCGGCGGAGTTTTAGCAGATGGAGAGT
The DNA here is from genome assembly GCA_020050965.1 of Parachlamydiales bacterium. GTDB lineage: Bacteria > Chlamydiota > Chlamydiia > Chlamydiales > Rhabdochlamydiaceae > Sacchariniichlamydia. The sequence goes on along the minus strand of JAGVJV010000284.1, from coordinate 3,602 downwards.
TTATCACTGGCGCCACGATCTCTACCCCTTTTTATCTCATTAGCATCATCTTTTTAATCCTTTCGGTCCTCTCGATGACCATTCTCCACTCCCATCCGATCCCGCAAAGAGAGAAAAAGAGTCTTCGCTCGTACTTTAGCCTCTTCAAAAAAATGGGTGTCCTATTCCGCAATAAACAGCTCAAGTTTTTGATGATTGTCTCGACCTTTTTCACCTTAGCTGTCGACATCTTCTATGAATTTGGCCCCGTCTACCTGACTGCAAAGTGGACGCTTAAGCCTTCCGACCTTATCGTCTACAATAGCATTCTCTGCGCGACTTTAGCGGTGGGCAATGGATGGCTCGCCACCTTTTTCTCGAAACGCTACGCCACTCCCCCAGGGGTCATCTTGGCCATCGGGGGTTTTGCCCTTTTTTTGCTTGCGATGCTTTTTGCCAATTTGCCCTGGGTGATAATGATCCTGATTGGTCTGTGCGGTATCCTCATCGGACTGGGTGTCACCCTGCTTACTGTCAGGATTTCCGACTCAGCATCCGACAAAATTCAAGGGGAAGTTCTTGGCGTGCAACTCTCGCTTAGGGTCCTGGGCGATGCAACCATCTGTTTTTTAGGCGGGGTATTGCTACTCATTTCCCCGAAGATTATCTTAGGTCTAGCGGCGCTAATTGCAGCCCTGACGACGCTCTACTATAAGAGGCATAAATAATGGAAAAAAACATGTATTTTTTTATCGCTGATATCAGTGGATATACGGCTTATACCGAAAATCACTCAAAAGTTAGTCGATAGACGGGTTCAAAGCGCCAAAAATCGATCGTCGCAAATGGGATTGTATTTCCTCGATACTACCCCATTTGCGACGATCGATTTTTGGCAGCTTTCAATCCCGCCTATCGACTAACTTTTGAGTGATTTTCGGTATATATGGTCCGGAACAAGATGGAGTACGTCCATGGGACAATGATCATCAATGAATTGATGAATGCCCTAATTAAAGAAGCGCAGCTGCCTTTCCAAGTAGCTAAACTGGAAGGGGATGCGATCTTCCTCTATATGCTTGTGGAAGAAGCAGCATCTAAAATGAAAAATATCTCAGAATACCTTGGAGAAAGAATCCTCAAGTTTTTTGAGGTGTTTTCATTGAAGCTCAAGGCGCTCCAAAGTGCAACTACCTGTAAATGCGGCTGCTGCTCGAATATCAATCTGTTAAACCTGAAAGGGATTTTCCATTATGGGAAAGCTGCAATAAATAAAATTGGGGACTTTACAGAGCTCTCCGGTGTCGACGTGATTCTCGTTCATCGGCTACTTAAGAATCATCTCAAAGAAAAGAGATATCTTCTGATCACCGAACAAGCTTACAATAAACTGACCCTGCCTGCCGGCTCTCATGTGGTAAAGGCAAAGGAAACCGACAAAGATCTAGGAACAATTCATTTCTATGTTTACTTTCCAACCGACACCAATTCCCACGAAGTGACAGCGTGGAAAAAGTTCTCGACCTTTCTCAAAATGGGAATAGGTATCTTGTTGGTTAAAACGGGATTGAAGAAAACAGGTTCTTTCCATAATCTCCCGCATCCCTGACCTATGGGAATTTCTAGCAAAAAATTACTTGGGTAGCTATCCTTATTTGCTAAAAATTGGGAGCTTTTGATGAGTCTTTCTGTCCAATTTCAAAATGCTTTAGAGCAAGTAAATGTCTTAAAGAAACCAACTGAAACGATTAAGGAATATCTAAACAATCACCCTACTCTTTATAAAATTGCTCTGCTCGTCAATCACATTTTCCGCGCATCTGCAATGGCCTTCTTCATGCTGGCCCTCCCTTTTTCATTCCCGGTCAATCTGGCTCTTTGTTTTTCTGCATCGCTATTTTATCGTCTCACCGTAGAAGGTAATTGCTCCTATAAATTCGCCCTGCCTGCCTTTGCTGGAGCGGTTGCCATGCCATTTGCTCAGGCAGCCATTAGCCAAGCGGCCTCAATAGCTACCATTGGATTACTATTGCCTCTCACTGCGTATGTTGTCTATATCGTCCTTACAGTCAATTATGATGTAGACCAAAGCTGTCAAGCTTTCACTCCCAAAAAATCTTGCTGCAAAAAGGTTCTATGAAAATTCTGATCAGTTTATTGACCATCACTTCGTTATTGGCTGCCGACCCATGGGAAGGAGATGAATACGCCAAAAATTCAGAGTCGCAAAAAAACTCCGCGGAGAAATTCATCAATGGCATCGATCTTCGAGGTGTAACAAGTGTTCTAGATGTCGGTTGTGGAGATGGAAAAATCACCGCAGCGATAGCAAGGGCGCTTACCGAGGGAGAGGTGATCGGGATTGATATTTCCCCATCCATGGTCAATTTTGCACATCAGAGCTTTTCCTCTATCCCCAATCTTAAATTCCTTGTTCTTGGCGCAGCGCAAGTAATGGAGCAGGAGAAATTCGACCTCATCACCTCATTCACCGCCATGCAGTGGGTGCTAGAGCAAAGCCAAGCGTTACAAAGATTTGAAAAAGCTCTTAAACCGGGAGGACGGCTCTGCATCCAAATGCCAACGGGTCTGCCAAGTGCTATGGAGCAGGCTTTAAATGAAATGCTCTCCTCAGAAAAATGGAAGGGCTATTTTTCCGATTTTTCTGCTCCTTGGAGATTTTATCAGCCGCAGGAGTATCGCGATCTCTTAGCACAGACCCACCTTACCACCCATCGTGTCGATACTTACACCCTCCATGAGAAATTTCCTTCTAGAGCAGTCTTCCATGAATTTTTAAAGCAATGGTTTCCCTATTTAAGGCCCCTTCCAGCTGATTTAAAAGAAACTTTCCTGAGTGAGCTGCTCGACCGCTATCTGCAAATCCTGCCGGCTGATGAAGAGGGGAGGGTGAGCTTCATTGTCACTCGTCTTGAGGTAGAAGCCCAAAAGTAATTATTTTTTATGCGAATTTCTGAGGTTTGTTTAAATTATTTTAGTGGATTTAATGAAATTTACAATTATAATAAACACTCATATTCAGTTAATGTTTTGGCCATGTTGAAGATCCTTTCCTACTTCACAATTATCATTCCTGTCAGTTTTGCGGCAGTTTATGGACTCACTTTATGCGCAAGACAGGATCTATCCGCTCAAGAAGAGAAGACCGAGCATGTTGCCCATCAGATCTTTGGTGTCTATAATCCGGCGTTCTTGCCCCATTTGAATCGCTCCAACTTAAGAGTCTATAGCCAATCGGAAGATTTTATCCGGCATGCAAGAGGCGCTAAGATCTACTATAACGGCAATCAATTGTCTGAAGCAGACGCGCTCAGAATCATTTATCAGCGCGAGCCGACCAATATTGCCATGGGAAGTAATCAATACAATAAAGAGCGCTTAAATCAACTATTTGGCTATACCTATAGCGCCTACAATGATGTGGCTGCCAGAAAGGAAGATGGATCATTATTTAAGGAGCTGCCCAATACTGCCGCCGTCTATTCAGAAACGTATGTCTGGGATCCGCCTGGTGGAAATGAGAAGAAGGAGGTGGCTTGTCTCTCATTGCCAGCGCCAGCCCTCGATAGTTCCAAGCAGCCCCATTATGCCTATTATATGAC
>JAGVJV010000101.1 GCA_020050965.1 Parachlamydiales bacterium | reverse complement strand
CTACTCTTTCCCCCTTCCTATCATCCAGCCTCAAGATCTGATTGGCCTGGTAAACAAGCAAAGCACCGCCTGAGAACTCGAAGCCATTTTCCTTTGCAATTGCTGCAACATCATTGTGTGTCTTTGCCTTTAGGAGCTTTGTTTGCATCGGCTTATCTTCTTTAACTTTAGCCAGAAATTCAGCAATTTCTCGTACAGAATCTGAAGAATATCCCCATTGCATTAACTCAAGCACCCAGAATCCAGCCCAATCCAAATATCCCATCCCAGCCCGTCCCCATTGTGCACCAAATTTGGACTTTCCTCCTGCAGCCAGAATCTCCACCTCTTCCGCTGGCAAACTTAATACCCTATTGGCCTGCGCGCGAAGAATATCCGTCCCTGTAAGGTAAAGCCCAATTCCTTAGCAATAGTCGCAACATCGGCAATTTCTTTTGTAGCATATAGCCTTTCCTGTAAGGGCATGATCTTCAGCTACCTTAGCAAAAAAAGCTTCAAGTTCTTTGGACATTGAATGATCCCCTATTTTTTTATTGTATGATTTCAGCGAGTTCAGCTTCGATTTGCTCAATCGTCGGGATAGTAGGTTTAAGTTCTTTAGGAATTGATTTGAGGAGGCCCTCATAACTTGAAACGCTGATGGGATTCTTTAGATTGCTAATAGCATACTCCACTTTAAGTTCTTTTTTGGTCTTGCAAAGCAGGATGCCAATAGTTGGATTATCATTAGGCTGGCGCATCAATTTTTCCACTGCTCCAATATAATAATTTAGCTGCCCAGTATCCCTTGGATCAAATTCCTTGGCCTTAATTTCAAGTACTACATAGCAGTGTAATTTCGCATTGTAGAACAATAAATCGATGTAGCTTGTATCCCCTTCTACCACCAAGGGCACTTGCCGGCCCATAAAAGCAAACCCTTCCCCTAGTTCAAGTAAGAAATGCTGAATGTGATCGACCAGTCCTTTCTCAATATCTTTTTCTTTTGCTTCATCTGTGAGTAACATGAAATCGACGATGTAGGGATCTTTCATAGTTTGCTGGACAAGATCTGATTGAGGCTTAGGAAGGGTTGTTTGAAAATTTGTAATGGCTTTTCCTTCGCGCTGATGCAGATTGGAATCGATCCACATCTCCAATGTGCTGCGGCTCCATCCTTTTTCCAGCACCTTTTGCGCATACCATAATCTTGTAGAGAGATCTTTAATCTTTCCGAATAGAACGATATTGTGTCCCCAGGGGATATTGAAAACAGGAAGATCTGTGATTTTGTTAATACCTTCTGCTCTTTGATATGCTATATAAAAAGATCTCATTTTAAATAAATTGCTTCTTGAAAAGCCTTCTATTCCTGGGAACTCTTCTCGAAGATCTTCAGCGATTTTATCTATTGCTTTCGATCCCCATTTTTCATTCTCTTGTTTTTCAACAATTTCTTTTCCAAGCTCCCAATAAAGAATCGTTAATTCACGAGTTACTGAAAATAGTGCTTTGATTTGGGCCGATCGTATCCTTTCTTTTAGCTTTGTTATAAAATTGGAGTAGCCTGGAAGATGTTCTATAACAGGTTGATCAGTCAAAGTTGTGTTTTGCGACATTTTTTCTCCATGGGCTTTGGGCTTTTTGCTAAATTGTGTAACAGCTGTTACACAATTATATTGCATTGACAACCAAATGGTTAAGTTAGAGCCATTAAGTGTTTTTTTCTATCTTTTTGAAAGGGTCCGTGAGAGATCATACAATTTTATTGAATAATCTTCAAAAAACTATTTTGCGGTAGCCTATATATCTTAAAATTTATAGTATGCAGAAATGGAACTTCTTCCACTATTAGCTTTTCTTGGTATTGGGGTCGTAGCAGGTCTGTTGGGTGGATTACTCGGGCTTAGTGGCGGTGTCGTAACTGTGCCCGCGCTAGTGTTCATGCTACCTAAAATGGGGATACCTGCAAACCAAGTAACGCACATGGCAATTGGAACTTCTTTAGCTGCGATGGTCTTCAATGGAATCGTCTCCTCTTGGTCGCATCATCGACGTAAAGGAGTGATCTGGGAGCTCTTTTTTTCCATTCTTCCATGGATTGCGATCGGAGCGCTATTTGGGGGAATTGTCGCCAACTTTATGCCCGATGTTGTGTTGGAAAATGTTTTTGGCGCCTTTATCTGCTTATTGGGGGTCTATCTGTTTTTCCCTGCAAAGAAAAGAAAAGAGCTGAAGGCGTTGAATAAGCACTCGATTTTTTGGCTGGGGACGGGTGTGGGGACCGTTGCTAGTGTGCTGGGGATTGGAGGTGGTGTTTTTACTGTGCCCCTTCTCATCCATTTTAACTATCCAGAAAAAAAAGCTATTGGAACCTCTGCGGCGATAAGTTTAGTGATTACGACAATGACCGCTTTGACTTATTTGTATTTTGGTTTAAAACAGGTGAAGACTCCGGAGAGTCTAGGATATATTTATTTGCCTGCATTTGTTTTTGTGGGAATAGGAGCAATGTTTTTGGCGCCGCTTGGAGCAAAGTGGGCCCACGCGATTGATGCCCTGTTGCTGCGTAGAATTTTTGCAGGGGTAATGATCATCATTGGAATTCTGATGATTTAGAAGAGGAAAGGTATGTATTTAAGAGATTTTAAGGTAATTCGGCCAAATTTTGAGCAGAGTCAAGAGCATCTACTCGATTGGGTTGTTAATGCCCACGTAGGCACCAGCATGCGTACCAATGGTTGGTGTAAGGATGATGCAAGCTGCCAATCATTTGCTACAAAGGTGCGTGAAGATCTCTTTCGCATCGGTCTTGGAAATAACAAGATCCGCAAACGGGGATTTCAGATTAAGGATTGCAATCACCAAAATTGGGACCAGATGGAAATCTATAACATTGATGCTGTCCCTGAAGGCTATTTGCTCGATAAAAGGATGGAGTTTTTTAGTCAGGCTTGCTCGCAAGTGCTTGAGGAGATGTATGCCTTAGATGAACAACTACCTCCACACCTCATCCATGTCACTTGTACAGGCTATGTGGCACCCAGTCCTGCTCAAAAATTGGTCTCATCGCGCTCTAGTGGAAAAAATACGACGGTGACGCATGCCTACCATATGGGTTGTTATGGGTCCATTCCGGCTGTTAGATTGGCGATGGGCCATTTTGCTTTAGAGAATGAGCAGAGCGATATCATCCATACCGAACTTTGCTCTCTCCACATGAATCCTACCCTCCATTCAATCGAGCAGCTGGTTGTGCAGAGTCTTTTTGCCGACGGCTTTATACGTTATTCCCTCGGTCCTAAGTCCAACTCCCCTTCTTTTAAAATCCTCGCTGCAGCCGAGCAGATCATCGAAGATTCAATTGGAAAAATGACCTGGGATTGCAATGAATGGGGCTTCCAGATGTCGCTATCGAAGGACATTCCGGTTCTCATTCGTAGAAACCTCGAAGCCTATATAGACCATCTGGCGAAAAAGAGCGGAATTGACAGGGACGAGTTAAAGAACGCCTACTATGCGATTCACCCAGGCGGTCCAAAAATTATCGAGCAAGTGGCCGAAAAGCTGGAGCTTGAGCCCGATCAGATCCGCCATAGCGTAGGCGTCCTACAAGATTATGGCAATATGTCCTCGGCAACGCTCCCTCACATTTGGGACAGAGTGTTAAAAGACGAGTCAATTAAACCTGGAGCGCGTATAGTGAGTATGGCTTTTGGCCCGGGCTTAAGTATCTGTGGGGCTCTTTTTGAGAAGGTGTAACTATGCATTACTTAATTATGATTCCCTTTATCGTTCAAACGTTGGCGATTAGCTTCGATGAGTACTATTTTCACATTAAGCGGGGACTTCCCCTATGGGAGCGGATTGGACATCCGGTCGACACGCTCAGCGTCTTCAGCTGTTTTCTCTTTGCTCTTCTAGTCCCCTACTCCCCTTTCGCACTTAAATGGTACATTGCACTGGCCATCTTCTCTTGCTTGATGGTGACTAAAGATGAGTGGGTCCATAAACACCATTGTCCTGGATCTGAACATTGGCTCCACGCCCTGCTCTTCATCAACCATCCGATCATCCTCACTGCTGTTGGATTGATTTGGGCAAATCCGAAATGGATACAGAAGTGGCTTTTTCAAACAGAAACTCTGCACACTTTTTTAGTGATGCAGGCGGTCTTTACGGCCCTATTTTTTAGCTATCAAGTCATTTACTGGAACTTTATATGGAAAGAAAAGGAAGCAAGCCCACAATAAACAACGCCTGGTACGATGATTTGAAAGAGACATGGTATGAGGTCGAAGATCATCCGATTGCCCTGCTCCGTCAAGAGAACAAATTGCGCAATCCATGGATCCAAAGCGTCCTCGTGAAGAATTTCCGCCATCCATGCAGCGTGCTCGACATTGGCTGCGGTGGAGGACTTCTGACTAACTACCTTGCGCAAAAAGGGCATCTCGTCACTGGGATCGACCTTTCTGAGCCCAGTCTAGAGATCGCCCGCAATTTCGATACCACCAAGTCGGTCGATTACCGAAGGGCGAGTGCCTATCAACTCCCCTTCCAGGTTAATAGCTTCGACGCTGTCTGCGCGATGGATATCATCGAGCATGTGGAAAACCCTGGCCTGCTGATCCAAGAAGCATCCCGTGTCCTTAAAAAAGGCGGGCTATTCTTCTTCCACACCTTCAACAGGAACTTTTGGAGCTATTTGCTAGTCATCAAAGGAGTCGATTGGTGCTTTTCCAATGCGCCTGCTCACATGCACGTCTATCCCCTCTTCGTCAAACCGGGCGAGCTCGAGATGTTTTGCGAAAATCAAAAGCTAAATATCCAAGAGCTTAAAGGGGTGAAGATCTCAATGAACAACAAGTCTTTCTGGAAAATGGTCTTCTCAAGGAAAGTGGATGAGAATTTCCGGTTTGAGTTTACCCGCTCATTGAAGACTGGCTATTCCGGCTTCGCCAAAAAAATTTAAGGCTCGGCTAAATAGCGGATGATTCTGTCGATTCTAAAATGGCGCTCTTCCCGTTGTTTCAGCAGTTCATAAAAATCGGACTTTTCTTTTTGGACTTGGGCTAGGATCTGTGTATTAATGCACTGCTGCATCTGGTTGGCCAGCCGACGGATATTCTGGAGAGCTATCAGCCTCTCTTTCACTTTGTACTTCTCGACTTTCTTTAGCAGAAGCTCTTCGGCTTTTTCGATGAAGAAAAGGGGGTAATTTTGGTTGGCCGTGCAACTCAACTGTTCGAAGGGGGCTTTGGGGCCTTTCTGTAGTATGATCTTTGCTTTTCCCAATCGTTTTTTTGCAGTAGTGTTTTTAATCGGCAACTCTCCAATACAGACAGGAACTCTGGGAGTTTTTTTGTATTTGTAGGAACGGGGTTTTTCTGTTTTTTTGGGTGGTGTCTCGAGGAGTTTTTTTAGCTTCTCGGTTGAAAGATTGCTTTTTTCCATGGCGGTCAGTTTTAACATAGCATTGATTTTTAAATCAAATTTTTTTTAACATTTGGTAGAAATCCACAGGAGGAAAAATGGCTAAAGTGACACTCAGAGGCAATTCGATTACAACAAATGGTGAATTGCCAAAAAAGGGATCTGTTGCTCCCGACTTTCAACTCGTCGATAAAGATCTCAGTAATCGCACTCTAAAGGAATTTGCAGGCAAGCCAAAACTGCTTAGCATTGTTCCGAGCCTCGATACTTCGGTCTGTTCGACGATGGCAAAAAAATTCAATGAGGCGATCAAAAACCACCCTGAGGTGGTGGTCATTTTGGTCTCGGCTGATTTGCCTTTTGCCCAAAACCGATTCTGTTCTCATGAGAATGTTCAAAATATTGTCACCCTATCGATGATGCGCAGCAAGGATTTTGCGAAGGACTATGGAGTACTGATCCAGGATGGTCCGCTTGCAGGCATTTGTGCGCGTGCTGTGGTAGTGCTTGACAAAGACAACAAAGTAGTCTATACACAACTTGTTCCAGAGATTACCACCGAGCCAGACTATGAGACGGCTCTTAAATTTTTACTAGGAAAGTAAGCATGACTAAAGTCCAAGAGCACTCTCGAGAAAATATTCACAAGATGTTCGATCAAATCTCCCCTACCTATGATTTGGCCAATCGGGTGATGACTTTTCGGCTAGATCAATTGTGGCGCAAGAAGATGGTCAAAATGCTGCCTGAGAGGGACGGATTATTTGTTTTGGATTGCGCGACAGGAACGGCCGACCAGCTGATTTGCATGATGGAAAATAGCAAGAGGATCAAGCGGGCGATTGGAGTCGATCTGGCTGCCGAAATGGTGGCTATCGGGGAAAAGAAGGTTAAGACTAAGCCTTATGCGGATAAGCTCTCTTTTCAAATCGCGAGTGCACTTGAACTCCCCTATGAAGACAATACCTTTGACTGTGTGACGATCTCCTTTGGGATCCGCAATGTTACCGATGTGAAAAAAGCCCTTTCAGAATTCTATCGAGTTTTAAAGCCTGAGGGGAAAGTCTTAATTCTTGAAGGGACAGTTCCTAAGATGAAGTGGCTCCAAATGATCCACCTATTCTATTTAAGGAATTTCCTTCCACGGATAGGTGCGCTGATCTCCAAAAACAACTATGCCTACCGCTACCTAAATGAGACTATTGAGACTTTCCCAGCTGGGGAAGCTTTCTGCTCGATCATGCGCGAAGTGGGCTTTACTGACGCCAAGGCTAATTTACAAACAGGCGGCGTAGCGACTATTTATTCAGGAAATAAAGTATATACCCGTTCCGTTCCAAAGGCACCCAAAAAGGACTGATTCAAAGCCCCGCGATTGAATTCAGTCCTTTTGAGTCATCTTGGGTATAACAGGATCCTTTACGCTGGCAGAGGATCCTGTTTTGATTTTTTAGAAGTCAAACTGTGCTCTTAGGGAAAAACCTTGATAGTAGAAGGCTTTGATGTAGTTGCCTACATTTACCCCATAAGGTCCAACATAGTTTGTCATAAAGTCCCAACCTACTGACAGGTCAGCATGGTATCCGCAATTGCAGAAGTAAGTCCCCCATCCGAGGGCCACACCACCACTATAGAATAGACGCACTAACCAATTCTTCCCAGTTTGAATCTCATCGTCGATAAAGCCTGGAAAACCAAAGCCAGGCACCGGAGGGAAATTCGTTCTTCCATGGAATTTATTCTGCCTAGTATAAGTCGTCCAAACCCCTGCCTTTCCATCAATGTAAATCCCGCACCACAAAAGAGTTTTAATGTTGGCTGTCACATAGGGTCCAATTCCCCAAAGTTGGATATCGATGGATTGAGTTCCAATTTCACCTGTAAGCACATTAAAACGGAGATCCTGCTTTTCCTTAGCCCACCAGCCTTTAAGTCCACAACTTGCTTTGACAAGCAGACGCTGGCTAAGATAGAAGGATTTGCCGACGACACCTGATAGGAAGTTAAGATTCAATCTTCTCTCGGAGTTTAAGCTGCTTGAAGCTACATAATAAATGTGGGGGATAAATTTGCTGACGATAAACTGGTTATTTGTTGTATCAAAGGTCTTAGAAGTTTTGTGATTAAACCAAGTATATTCTAGATCAATATCCCAGTTATCAAAGCAAGGAAGGCCTATCCCTGCAGCGACTTTAAATCCAGGCCTATATCCTTGATAATGTGATAGAGATTCAATGGTCGTCTCAGTACCAGGTGTAAACGTTCCAGTAATTCTAGAAGCGATTTGTTCAAGGCTATCATGGTTAACTTCCCAGTAAAGGAACTCACCCGCTACGGACATATTGAAGCCGCAATTTCTTAGCGGAAATTGAGCAGGATAAAAAATGCCCACAGGGAGTTGACAAGAGTCGACAGGTTCTGGAGGTAGTAAGGGGCAACAGCATTCATTTGAGGAGGTTGATTCCTCAGCACCACCCAAGAGCGGCAGGCTCGTCGCCAATATTAACAATGTCCTTTTAATCATATTTTTCTCCTAAAAAACTCTTGTTTAAAAATCCAGCCGTCCACCGATTGCAAAACCTTGCAAACTATAGCTAAAAAAGTAAGCGTCATGGGCTGTTGAAGAATAGGGGATTCCCTCGTCGATCAAATACTGTGATAAGAAGTTATATGTCACATATAAGTCGATATGATATTTGTTACACGCAAAGTAATCTCCCCATCCTATGCCGATTTCTGCACTTTGCACTGCTTGGGAAAATCCAGCTTTTTTTCGTACTAATGTCGTATTGTTAGTGGGTAGGGGGGCTTGTGGAAATGATGTGACAGTTCGTCCATGTGACAGTTGGGCATAGAGCAAACTAAGATCCACGCGGAATAGTCCTTGAAAATTACAAGGAAGCAGAGCGATTGCTCTAAATCCGAGATCTGGTCCGACTGCCCAGCCTTTGTGCCTCGCAGTGGAAAAGCCGTTTGAGGTAATTACACCAAAGGGTGGAGCTGCTAGAGCAGTTGCATCGAATCGCCAATTTTGCGCATTCCAGTAGGTGAGAAGACCGAAGTTAAGGTCCATGATGATCCGTTTTCCCATATATACAGGGCGTTGTGCAGTAAGCAATAGCCTATCTAGAAGGATCTCTCGCTTGGCTTTGATGGTGGCAAATAGTGTGGAATTGCCGGGTTGGGGTGGTGCTCCATTGTTGGGGTCGCCCGCAAGGATGCCCTGGGCGCCAGTTGTAAGTCCAAGTCCAGCATTGTTACCAGCAAGGAAATTTTGGCTTACTGAAGAATGGTACCTCATGTATGTGGCATCAAGGACCACTGCATCGAGGTCCACACCGACGGAAACTCTGAATCCAGGGCGGTAAGGAGAGCGCATTAATAAGTTATTGGTTGTCCTTTGGTCTTGGAAGTAGATGTCATCGACAAAAGTGAATCTTTGTGCGAGAGGCGGAACAACCTCTTGACTATAGGCGAAGTAAATAAACTCCCCTCTAGCATAGAAATCCCAAGCACAATCAAGGTTGTATTCAGCAGGAAAAATATAACCGGCATTCACACATCCTTCTTCAATTGAATATCCTGGCACTACAACTAAGTCACAGCAGTCATCTTGAGCTATAATCTGATTGGGTTGAAATAACATGTGAGAAATTCCCAAACAGATCAAAGCACTTGCGATAGATTTTTTTGTCATTTTTCTCTCCTAAATAAATTTAAAAATCGAATTGGCCACGTACTGTTAATCCCATTAATAAAGTAGATGTCCCTTCCATCATCCCAGTAGTGAAGGACAATTTGATGACATCGCCCAATATATCGAATGTTGCTGCAAGATCTACATGGTAGCGATTACAACATAAATATCTCCCCCAACCGATCCCCAGGCCTCCTTTGGCCAAAAGATCTATGTGCCGATCATGTTGTTTTACATTTACGAATAGTGGAGCTGGAGTGAATGGAGTAAAGGTTGCAGCTTGAGAAAATTGATGGCGATATGCATAAAGTATGCCAACGTCGGCTTTTCCTATAAAGCGTAAATTCCAGCATAGTAGCCAACTCCCATCCATACCTGCGGCTATGCCGATCCCATCATATGTTATCGTTGCATGGGCATTATCAGTGACTTGTGTCAAGGGGCTTGTGCAATCTTGCCGGTACTTTTGTTGTCCATGTCGCCATTTCAAACCTAAAAAAGGGCTCAAGATAACATTCTGGCCAATGTAATTAGGTCTTTGAAGATTGAGGCTAACAATATCTAGTGCAAGGTGGTATTTGGTTCTAATTGCACTATAAATCGGAGCAACGAGAAGAGTCCCGGCTGCAGATGTTGAAGCTAAAAATGAAGGTGCATTTGCAGTATCTAAATGAGAGAACCCATGATGGAACCAAGTATAGTCTGCGCTCAAGAGCCAATCATCAAGGCATGGGAGATGCATCCCTAAGCCAATACGAAATCCCGGACGATATTCCAAAGTGTTTGCGATCTCAGTTTGAGTAGTTCCAAGAGCCGGTTGTCCAAATATCGCATTATCCACTCGGATTGTTCTCCAAGTATTTTCCAGCACTGTTCTCCAGTACAAAAACTCTCCCCAGCTAAATACATTCCAACCGCAATTTAGTTGGACACCAGCATACTGAGTATAAACTCCACAAGCAATGTCATCACATAAAGGTTCTCCTGCGCGATACTCAGGAAGACAACAATCTTCTGCTTGAGAGATTGTTGGCGTTAGGGTAAGCAGGCTTGTCAATAAGCTCGTGGCTATATGTCTCTTCTTCATTCTGTCCTCACTAAGAATAATCACGATAATAGAAATATAGTACTGTGAGCAGAAATTGATTAAAAGGGGAAATTATGCTTTGGTGAAAATTGGGTACTCGGGGTACCACATCGTTTCGTCGATCAGTTTTTCTACTGAATCGATCGTCTTGAGCTGCGAGTGTCCTTCTTTGATCACAGTCTTGGCAACGGTGATGGCAATCTCGCGCGCGACGACGCGCAATTGATCGAGAGTGGGAAATAAGGGTGCATGGGGATCTTTTAGAAGAGGTGAATAGTCGCTGAGCACTTTGGCAGCATTGATGAAAACCTCATCGCTCACATAACGAGCTTTTGTCGCAATCAGGCCTAGGCCGACGCCTGGGTAAACATAAACGTTGTTGCACTGGGCGATTTGATAAAGATGTCCTTCATAGGCAATGGGCGAAAATGGGCTGCCCGTT
>JAGVJV010000128.1 GCA_020050965.1 Parachlamydiales bacterium | reverse complement strand
GAAAAAAGGTTTTGGTTCTGCGATCATGCGAGCTGTCATGCATCGAGCTCACGAGCTTGGGTTAAAGACACTTATTTTAAACAGCTCGCCGGTTGCAATCAACATGTACACGGGCTTAGGATTTGAGCAAAAATCTGACCTAGATATTTACGCAAGAAAATAATTTTTTCTTTCTCAAGGAATAGCTAGAGGTCATTTTTTTTAAATCAAATGGGCGGGGATGACATAAAATGTCCCGGTCGATTATGGTATCGAAACACATACTGTTTGAACCCCTAAGGACCAATGGCCATCTATCAAATTTACGAAGAAGTGAAGAAAGAGACCTTTACAGAGACATTTGAGCATCCAGAACCGAATCAGCAGAAAAATGAGAGCCGCGGCCATCTTTTTTCAACCATTGTCACCCGCTTTTGTTTTCTCCTGCTACTCGTTGCAGATACTCTATGGATCGCTTACAATATCCTCGTTCTTCTCTTAGCAACCACAGGTCTTTTGCTCTCTGCCGGTAAAAATTCCTTCTTCAAAAGAATCCTTAATAAATCGTCACTTCACTTCCGCCGCTCTGTCACTTGCGGACTCGCTCTTTTCATTGGACTCTTTAGTCCTCCTTTTGGTATCATGGTCGCCTGCACCTACTTCCTGATGTATGATAAGGCGGGAATGGAAGAGGTGGTCCCCGCACCACTACAAGCGCAGTTTAAAGACATTTTTAAAGCTGATAGATAAATAATTTTATGTTGTACTCAGGAGCGTTTCGACGCCTTTTCGCCTACATGATCGACTGTGCGGTCATGATTGGCTGTTACTTCTTACTTGCGGCCCTTTTAGGAGTTTCCCTTTTTACCAACCCGCTTCTCGCCCTACCCATGGTCGGTTTTTGGTATTTTGGCGGATTATTGTGTTCCGGATGGCTCTATTTTGCCCTAATGGAATGTTCCAAATGGCAAGGAACGATTGGCAAGCGAGCGCTCGGCCTAAAAGTGGTCGATCTGAGCGGCAGGCGGATCTCTTTTGGACGTGCAACGGGTCGTTATTTTGGGAAATTTCTCTCCAGCATCCTATACATCGGCTATCTGATGATTTTCTGGACCAAGAAAAAACAAGGTCTGCATGACATGATGGCATCTACTCTGGTCGTTCGTGAAAGCAATGTTGAAGATACACTCCCAGCCGCTCACGCCTGAGCTGAAGAAGCGGTTCGATGCGGGTTTTAGTCGCCATAGCATTGCCGTAACCGGCTATGATGAGAAGCACGAGCCTATTTCTTTTGTGGCGATGGAAGGGGGTACCTATGCAGGGGCAATTTCTGTTGAAGTCTTCTGGGGAGCGCTGCACATTAAATTTCTCTTTGTGGAAGAGCCGTTCCGGGGC
The DNA here is from genome assembly GCA_020050965.1 of Parachlamydiales bacterium. Classification (GTDB taxonomy): domain Bacteria; phylum Chlamydiota; class Chlamydiia; order Chlamydiales; family Rhabdochlamydiaceae; genus Sacchariniichlamydia. The sequence goes on along the minus strand of JAGVJV010000128.1, from coordinate 2,968 downwards.
CGTGGTTTGGCTACCCAATTAGTGGAGCATGGTCTGGCCTATGGATCTGAAAAAGGGTGTCCATTTGCCTTTGTAGAGACTATGAGTTTCCAGGCTCTAGGATTTTACCAAAAACTCGGCTTTGAATTGGAATACACCCGCGATGGGTATTCACATGGGACTTCATTCCACTATTTGAAGAAATCCTTGATCCCCATTCGATAAGTCATTTAAAATTTTTCTCAATTGCAATTTAGGAGGTACTAGATGGCACATGCAGCATCACTAATGGGTATCATGGGCGAGATTCAGCAGCAGAGACTCAGCCCTATATTCATCGTTGGAAGTTATATCGAGCAACAAGTGGGCAGAGTTTGTGGTTTTGTTCTTGATCGCTTAAATGAGCAGAAATATGTCCCTATTGCTACGGAAATACAGGGCTTTGTTCTAGTAGGCGTTGGGTTTTATGGAGTGTATGGTTTGACAAGGTCTGGCAAGTTATTCGCTCCTTCATTGCTGAAGGATCTCACACAAGGGTGCTTTTTAGTGGGGGCGAAAAATCTGGTGGTGGCAAGTAGCGCTGCATTGGCTTTTGTTGCCTATCGCACCTTATTTCAGTAGGTTATTGGCTTTGTAGAATTCGAGGATATGGGCGGCGACGTGCGGGGCGTTATCCATGTGGGCGTGGTGGCCTCCTGGGACCGTGCGAAGGATGTGATTGGGGACGCACTTGGGATAAAAATCAACAGCCCTCTGATCGAGGTTGAGATAACCTTGTTCAGCCAGAATAAAACAGGTGGGGGCCTTTATAGCCTTCAGCATCGCCGCAGCCATCTCATAGGTATATTTTATTGGGGCGCGAAAGAGCAGCTCTTTTCGATCAAAGGTCCAAATATATCCCCCATCGACTTTCTTTGTCCCTCTTTTCCCCAGCTCAAGGGCACTTTCATAGCTAATTGGAAAACTTTTCATCCGATCTTTGGCTACTGCATCCAAATCGGGATAGATCGTCCCAGGTTTAATTTTGCGCGTTAAAAATTCATGCATGCAGTTTTGCCACCAAGAGACACTTTCATCAGCTGTTCCCGTTAAATAAAAGCCAGAAATATCGAGCAAGGTCAAGAGCTGAATCCTTTCAGGATATCCTGCAGCCATGAGTTCCGCGATCACTCCTCCTCTTGAATGTCCAATGATCGAAAAGGTTTGCCATCCAAGCAGATCGGCTAATTGAAACAAATGAAAGGGTTCTTCGATGATGGTCGGGATTGAGGAAATCGGTTTATGGGAAGAATGGCCGCAGCCAGGGCAGTCGATGGCGATGATATGAAGCTGTGGAAGCAGGGGGGCTAAAAAATCAAAGCTGGCTGCATTGTCGATCCATCCATGGATCGCCAGCACAGGGATGCCATCGGGCGGGCCCCATTCGCGAGCGGCTATGGTGTAGCCGGGGATTTCAAATGTCCTTTCTTCGCCCTTAAACATATTTTTTATCCTCTTCTAAAAATAGATCGGGGAAGATCGGTCTATTGGGATTGAGCGCATATTGGTTGAAATCGGTCACTCCGCTTGCCCGGAGCACCTCTTCATCAATAAAAAACTGCCCTGTAGAAGTTTTGCTATCTTTCGTCAGAATGAGATAGGCCGCATCGGCGACAATTTGCGGTTTGCGGCAAGCTTGGTAGATTTCGGGTGAATTGAAGGCAATCGCTGCTGTGGCGATCGTTGTCTTTGGCCAGAGTGAATTCACTGCGACTCCTTCTTGTTTGAACTCTTCTGCCATCCCCAAAGTGCATAAGCTCATCCCATATTTTGACATTGTATAAGCGAGGTGGGGTGCAAACCACTTAGGATTCATGTTGAGGGGAGGCGAGAGGGTCAATATGTGGGGATTAGTGCTTTTTTTAAGATGAGGAATGCAGGCTTGGGATGCGGCATAGGTGGCCCGGACATTGACCGACATCATCAGATCGTACCGTTTCATTGTCGTTTCGAGTGTGCCTGTCAAGCTGATCGCGCTGGCATTGTTGATCAGAATATCGATGCCGCCAAAATGCTCTGCTGCCTTCGCTACTGCCGCCTGAATCTGCTCAGCATCGCGTACGTCGAGTTGGATAGCAAGCGCCTGGCCTCCTGCGAGCTCTACCTCTTTAGCCACCGAATGAATCGTTCCCTGCAATTTGGGATGAGGCTCTATCGTTTTTCCGGTGATGACCACTTTAGCGCCGTCTTGAGCAGCACGGAGGGCAATTTCTCGACCTATCCCGCGGCTAGCTCCGGTGATAAAAATAACCTTATCTTTGAGAGCGCCCACTTATTCCTTGTAAAAAGTTTGGTTGTTTCGTGCCAGCGTCTCAATCATTTGAGTTGGCTTAAGACGAGCTGAAAGCGATTCGAGGCTTTTGAGTTTTTCATAGACGGTTTTCAGTCCCAATTTGTCAGCGTATCGAAGTGGTCCACCTCGGAAGGGAGGGAATCCAGCTCCCATGACGAGCGCTATGTCGATATATTCTGGTTCAGTGACGATCTGCTCCTCAAGACAGCGTGAAGCTTCATTGATCATCGCCAAAATCAGACGATCATTATCAAAGCTCTTTTTATCTTGCACAGCGATGAGGGGATTGACTTTCTTCGATTTTCCTTCGTAGATATAGAAGCCTTTCCCTGTCTTTTTCCCAAGACATTTTGCTTCATATAGTCGGTCGAGGATTTTGGAGGTGCCTATGCGTTCTCCATAGGCTCGATTGAAAACTGGAAGGATATGGTAAGCAATATCAACGCCCGACAAATCCATGACTTCAAAAAGGCCCATCGGCAGTCCAAAGGCAGTAGAAGAGCGATCGATCTCTTCCACAGAGGCTCCTTCTTCGAGAAGTGTAAGAGCTTCTGCAAATCCCATGATCAAGATCCGGTTGACCAAAAAGCCGTTGCAATCTTTGACCACGAGAGGGACTTTTCCCATTTTTTTAGCCAGATCGATGGTTTTCGCGAG
>JAGVJV010000054.1 GCA_020050965.1 Parachlamydiales bacterium | reverse complement strand
TTTGGGCGAGTCGGGGTATATCTTGCAGTTGGATCGCATTGCCGATAAATACCCGATCCATATTTTCTGGGGCGATCAACGCGATTGAGGTGCCCATTTTCTTGCAATCGGCTGTTCCTGGGTGCTTCTGGAAATAAGCGACATCGTTAAAGACCTTTTTTTGGAAAAAGGCTTGAGTCGTCAAAATAGCATGGCCCGCTAAATGGTTATCAGTAAAACGGACGATCCCCTTAGGAGCTCCAATGGCAAAAATATCTGTTCCAAATTCGCCCCCAGGAAAAAGACTGGTCAATATCGAGAGAAGAACAGCCTGATCCGCTCTCTGCATCAGCTGAATGACCCTGTTGTCGATGATCTCCCCTTTCCATTCGACACATTTGACGCCGCTTTCAATCGGCGATTCAGTGAAGAGGAGACCTTTGCCCTTCTCGGTGATATCCTTAAGGATCCAAGTTCTCCCGCCGCTCTCTTTCAAAGCCTTGAGATAGCTTGAAGCATGCTGCACTCTTTCTATGAAAGCTTTCCCATCTATGCCATATTCCATTTGCAACTGACCTTTAGCCTTAGGGGCAAAAGAGAGCAGCGATTCTGGATTGAATAAGATCATGAGCGTCCACTCTGCTTCGATCTCTTCATCAATTAGCGTCGATAGACTTTTATTGTGGGCCGGGTGAATAGGCAGTTTAACGCCGATATAGGGATGTTGGAAGTCTCGATCTTGATCAAAGACAATCCAAGAAAGGGTCTCGTCAATAGGAGCTTGGTGGCCGGTATCCATTGGATAATCGATCGGGATGAGGAGCGAGGTGAGCTGACCTTCTTTGGTGGTTTGGATCAGATCGGTCCATTGATCGTTTTTGAAAATGAAGGCAGCATGATTCGGGGCCGCCAATTTGAGATTGACCGGATCGAGAAATAGCGTCGCCCCGAACTTTGGATCGCGGGCAATCTGCAGCAGAAGCGAGTCGATTTGGGCCTGATCCTCACTTAGGGAGACATGTAAAAACTCTTGAATCTTCTGACGGTTTTGTTCATTGAGATTCAAAATCTGCTTGCGCAGCGTACTCTCGGCATTTTTAAGATTTTTATCGGTTGAATAGATCTCAAAATAGAGCGAGACAGCAAATGCTAGGAAGAAAATCAGCCCTACCCAGAGGAATAATCTAGTTCTCAATCTCATATTTACTCAGGATAGAGGTTGGTATACCCTCTCGGCGTGATGATGATGGTGTCTTCATAACGGACACCCCCTTTGCCTGGCAAATAGAGCCCCGGCTCGATCGTGATCGCCATCCCCGGCTCAAGTTCGACATCTTTGTTAGCATTGTCTTTGTTAATGCGGGGAAATTCATGCACCTTTAGCCCAATTCCATGGCCAAGATTATGGACAAAATATTTCTCAAGCCCAGCATCTGCCATGACCTTGCGAGCAGCCAGGTCGAGCTCCTTGAGCTTCACGCCTGGTTTACATTTGGCCAGAGCCGCCCTTTGCGCTTTAAAATTCACATCGTAAAGCTTCTTTAGCTCCGGATCGGGCTTGCCGACAAACTCAACACGGGTCATATCGGAACAATATTTGTCGACAACTACTCCCAAATCAAAAAGAGCGATGTCGTTCACTTTGAGTTTTGTCTCTCCGCTGCGGTGGTGAGGGAGCGAGCTATTCTTGCCAAAAGCGATAATCGGCTCAAAGGACATCCCTTCAGCCCCATTTTTCAGACTGTAGATCTCCAATTCCCGCGCCAATTCGATTTCCGTTACGCCTGGTCGCAGCAGCCCTTTTAGAAACAAATAGGCCATGTAACCAAATTCAGCAGCTCTCTTCATCGTGCCGATTTCGCCCACATCTTTGATCAAACGTAGATCTCGCAGGAACTGCGGTTTCGACACCCACTTACATTTCAATTTTTTAAGCAGCAGAAAATTGGAATAGGTCATGTGATCGCCATCGAAGGCAAGAGTACTCATTCCCTCAACATACTTCTGCTTATTTTCCAATTTTTCTACAGGGACCGGGCTCTTCTCTTTCGCCACCTCAAAGTAGCGTCCATCGACAAACAGACAGCATTTGCGCTGCAAAACAAAGAGCGCGCCCAGTGAGAGCTGCAGCCCCGTTAGATAGAGCAGATCGGTCGGCTCATCGACCAGACAGCCATCTAATTTTTCAGCCTTGAGAGCCTTTTGAAGTTTTTTGATCCGCTCTAAAAAGAGATTCAATTGCGTCATGATTTAAATACACCATGGTTGGGTTGCCTTTGGGACAGTGTAGAGGACTCTCGCAAGTAAGCAGCCGCTCATACAGCCGTATTGCCTCTTCATCAGACACGTACGTTTTGTGTCTGGCATAACGGGCTGCACATTGCGCCAGCTTCTTCTGCCTCATCTCTGCATAATGATGTTTGCCGATGAATTCTTGCAAGTGAAGAGCCATTTCAGCGATCACCTTCTTCACATCCCCTTCATCGACAAAGGGAGGAATTCCTTCGACCATGAAAGAGCTTTTGCCAATCGAACGGAGCTCAAATCCCACCTGATCGATGGCCTCCAGATGCGTCAGGACCATCGCCGCTTCAATCGAAGTTAAATCGATAGTAAAAGGGATCAAGAGGAGTTGCTTTTCAGCTTTTGTCTCTTTTGCCAGATTTTCAAAGATCACCCGAAATCGGGCCGCCTCGTAATCGAGGAAGATCACCTTTTCCCCATCTTGCATGAAAATAAATCGGCCCAATCTGCCCAGCACTTGCAGCATGCTTTTCTCTTCAAACAAAAGAGGCTGCTGAAGGATGCTCTCCCTGAGCAGCGGCATCTCCTCATAGCGTACTTCAATCGGCTGAAAAGAATAGGCGACCGGCGGCTGCTCAATCTTCGAAAGAGCACCCACAACCGCCTCCTTCACCTTGCTCCTAAACAGCTCCTCTTTCCTCAGCCGCACGTGCAGCTTCTGCGGATGAACATTCACATCGATTAGATCAGGCGGCACATCGAGATGGAGCAGAAAAATGGGGTGGCGCCGCTCATCCATCCTCGTTCCATATCCTTCTCGCACCGCCTCGCTGATCTGCGAA
>JAGVJV010000278.1 GCA_020050965.1 Parachlamydiales bacterium | reverse complement strand
AGCTGCCAAAAATCGATCGTCGCAAAGGGGGTAGTATCGAGCCAATACAATCCCCTTTGCGACGATCGATTTTTGGCGCTTTGAACCCGCCTATCGGCCGATTTTTGAGTCATCTTGGGTATAAGTAGTAATCGCATATAGGTTTCCCCTTAAAAAAGCAAAATAGTAGAATTTAATGACAGGAAAGTCAAGCTCATTTCCCAATTGCTTTTAAGGAATTTATTGTATAAAGTAAGAGATGTGAAGCTTATTAGACTTTTCATTTTCCTGCTCCCTCTAACTCTATTTGCCGAACTCGGCTACGTTGAGCCCTGGGGCAAAGATGCCGATCTCTGCTCACAAGCCACCGCTCAGAAGACAGCGCGCAGCAAACTTTCGCCTATGGGACTTTTTGCCGAGCAGGTGATCCTTTTCCACCAAAACGTCCTCACCCATACCACCGGGCCACGCAGCCACTTCCGGCCTACCTCTTCCCAATATATGCTCCAGGCCATCCGCGAATATGGGTTCTGCAAAGGTTATATCATGGGCTGCGACCGCCTCCTGCGGGAAAATTCCGATCCCTGGATCTATCGGACCAAAGAGATCAAAGGAGTGCTCTATAAATGGGATCCTCCAAAAAAAGAACAATGAAAATCACTTACATCTCGGATTGTGCATTAGAGTGCTGCAATTCGGGCATTTTAACATACCTGCACTGGAATTGGAATCATTCCATGCTTCTTGGCATTCTGGACAGATTAGCCAATCAGCACCTGCAATTTGCGCAACTTTTGAAATCGATGGATCAGGGAATTCAAGATCCATTAACTCTTTATAGGATTTGAAAATAGAAACCTCTCTCTCTTCTTCATCAGTTAATTGATCTTGAAAATAGGGTTCGTTTATCCATTCTGGAAACATCCATGTAGGATATTTTTTATCACCCTCTACTATCCCAAAGACCCAATATCTCGAAAGCCGATTATCGACGATTTCAAAAAGGTCGGCAGGTCTTGCAACGGGGAAAGATTCATGCACTTGATCACAAATATAAAAGTGAACTTCGCCATCAATGAGAATTATTCCATAGCAGTTATACTCTTTATCCAGTTCGACAAAGTCATAAAACACGTTATTTTTATTTGACTTAGAAATGCATCTTAATTTCATTTTTATTTTTCCCCTGGAGGCTTATTTTTAAATTTAAATTGTTCTTTCTTTCCACTGAATCGATGTTCCATATGGTGAGTAGTGACTTTTGAACCATCTGGTCTTACACGTGTAGTTTCAACTTTCTTCCACTGTGCTTCTGGATATTTTGGATCCTTGATCTTTCCTTTCATGATTTCATCTTGTGGCCGCGATGGATTCTCCAAAACCTCATCTTTTACTAGTTTTTCTATAAGATCAGCAGGCTCTGTCCTTGGTGGTGTCTTTTCTTGTACTTCTGGTTTATTAAAGACTAATGTGTGATCTTTTGGAATTTCCGTAATCGGAGAGCTTGTCGTAAAAGAAATGTCAATCGGAGGAGCCATGAATGCGAGCCCTCCAGCAATTAGAGAAATACCTCCTTCTGTTTGGAAAGGTATCACTGGCGTATAAGCTCCGCCGGTTAATCCTACCAAAACCGGTTCTGAAACGAGCATTGCACCGCCGAGAAGAACCATTCCGGCTCCAGCTGCCCTTCTTAGGGATAATTGGAAGTTGGATGGGGATGCGCCGACGAATTGTTTAGGTTCATTGCTGAGGCTCCAGTCATGGTAGAACCGCTTGAAGCCCTCTTGGTTCAGCGTTGTGGCTGTTGCTTGCCTTAAATCGTGAACAGATCCTCGGAGATGAGCACCCTGTTGAACTGCCTTGTAGAGACAATCGTCACCCTCAAAAAAGCTAGGAGCTGCAGCATCGGTTCCTTCTAAGGTGACGTGGCCGATGCCGGTCGTGGGATTGGGCTCAAACTTCAAGAACAGGGTGTTGGGCGTTGTCCGATCTTGATTGTCTGGAACCTCTTTGATCTCCACTTTTCCATCGTGATGGGAATAGAGCTTGATTTTTCCTTCGGGACCGACAAGGGCGATCGTTTTTCCGGAGATTTTGGCAAGGCTTGCAATTTCGGGATCCCCGCTTGCTTTGCCCTCTAAAATGGCTTTGGCATATTCTGTTCGCGTCGGCCGCTGCGCATAGAGGTTTCCATCCTTATCTTTATAGACATGGAGAAGCGAGCCATATTCTCTTTTTAGGGTCTCGATCGATTCGGGACAATTGACTGGCGATTTTTTGAGATCTTCTTCTGAAAGATTGACTACCTCTTCATTTGCCTGCCGCCAATTGCGCAGCGCCTGGTCGTAGAAGGCCCCTTCGGGATTTTGCTGAGCATCTAGAATATCGCCAAGGGTCTCGGAAGACTGCGCAACTGCCTCTTGTTCTGTCATCGGAATAAAGCCGCTTCCAGCTTGAACGAGGGCTTTTGTTCCCATGGCCACTAAAGGGGCATAGACGGCGCTATTTAGAACTCCATTGAAAAGGCCATCTAGTTGCTCGATATAGCTCGCCTTTAATTCGTTCATTTTCCTGTTGAACTCTTCTTCTGACATCCTTGCGGCTGCCTGCTGGGCTGCCGCATTGCGCTCTGCTGTTGCTCGAATATCGCGGGCCAGCTGTTTGACGTTGTCATCGACGAGATTGATCAGCTTAGGGATAGAGACTCCAAGATTGGCAATATCGGGCGCAAAACTTAAGAATGTCCCCCAACCACCATCCTTAATCATATTTCTGGCTTGGGGCATCACCTGCCGACATCCCCTGATCGCCCCATCAAAGGCATTGCCCTCTTGACTCGACCGGATCAAAGTTTCCACACACCCTTTGATTTTGGCGTGTGCATTCACATCTTTCCCGAGTTTATTATAGAGAGCTGTAGCTTGCTCCATTACAGTTTGCCACCGCTGATTAACCGACTCTTCGATTTTTCTGCGCAGATCCTTTTCATAAGAGCTAGCAATGAGACGAGTCATCCCCTCAAGTCCACGGCTAGCGACCTGCGATATGCCCATGTTGATGAAACTGCGCCCCACTTCCTTTACAATGTGGTTACCTAGGTTAAAGCTCCCAGCGGCCACATTCCCCGCTACCGCTGCTTTTTGAACACCCGACAGTTTTTGCACGTCCCAAGCTTTGCCAACCGATCCCATTTTT
>JAGVJV010000024.1 GCA_020050965.1 Parachlamydiales bacterium | reverse complement strand
CAAGTTACCACTTGAAAGGAGGCAGCGATGGTGGTGCCTGAAAATGTCAGAGCCGCTTCGGGAAAAGCGGCCGATGACGAGTTACAAATCAGTTACAGTCCTCAGCATAGCGAAAATGTCGCTTTCCTTCAACAGCCAAAGCAAAAAATTGTTGTTGATTCCAACCTCACCATTTGTAATCCCCCAGAACGTTTGCGCAAACAAATTGTCCGAGACAACACCTTTCCGAATCCAGAGATAGAAGCGGCTGAGAAATATGGGCGTTACACTGGGGAAATAGCTGAGGAAATCAAAACCTTCTATTGTCGCGGGAATGACCTTGTTGTCCAACGGGGCTACGGCAGCGATCTTATCGGAATTTTAAAACGGAATGATATAGCTCCAGAAATCGTAGAGGAGCGCGTTTGCCCACCCTCATCCTTCCCACCTCTAAATGGCGTGACTTTGAGGGCTTATCAAAAGAGGGCGGTTACTGAAGCTGTAGAAAAAAACTCCCAAGGAATTCTCGTGGCGCCGACCGGCGCTGGAAAATCGATTATGGGATTGGAGATCATCCGCAGAAAGTCAACACCGGCGCTCATTCTAGTCCATCGATCGGAGCTAGCCCAACAATGGCAGAAAGAGATCAAAAGGCTCTTCGGGATCACTCCGGGATTTATAGGAAGCGGTTCATGGGAGGTTGGAGATCAAATCACAGTGGCACTCGTGCAAACTCTGAGTAGAAATGAAGAGAAGTGCCGAGAAATGGGCGATCAAATTGGGTTGATCCTTTGCGACGAATGTCATCACGCGCCGGCACGATCATTTTCCGAAGTGATCGGGTGGTTCCCAAGCAAATTTCGATTTGGCTTATCGGCAACTCCCATTCGAAGGGACAAACTCGACTGTTTGATCCATAGGGCAATTGGCCCGATCTTGGCGAAAATTGAAAGGGACGAGGTCGAGGCGGTCAACTCGATCGTTCCAGCGAATATCACCGTCATACGCACTGGCTTTGACCCCGGGCGACTTGATTCGTGGACTGACTATATTTCCTCATTAGACAACCCCCAGCGCAATCATTTTGTTATTGGCCTCATTCCGGAGGACAAATCAACTTTACTTCTAGTGGATCGAATTGCCCATGCTGAGCGTCTATCGGAGATGCTCAATGAGATCGGCGTCCAGCACGTTATGGCGCACGGATCCATTAGCCGCGAAGAGCGCACTACCCTAATGGGAAGGGTAAGAAAGGCCAGGATCACAGTTGCAACAACTTCTTTAATCGGCGAGGGGATCGACGTTTCTCATTGGGAAACCCTGATCATTGCGTCCCCAATTTCAAGCGAAGTCAAGCTTCTGCAGGCGATCGGACGGGTCTTACGCCCCAGCGAAGGAAAGGAGCTTGGATCCGTTTTCGATCTAATCGATAACTGCGGCTTTTCTGGCGCATCTCTAAAGAACCGAATGTCCATTTATAGAAAGCACAATATCAAATTCGAGTTTGATAATGAACCGACAGGGAAATGATATGGAAAATAATGCTGCTATAATTGACGAGGAATTAGATTTTGTTGAAGTTGTTAGCGAATCTAACAATCGGGAAGAAAAATTAGTCAAGGCTGTTTTATTTAAAACTACCAGGAAATTGTCAGAAATCGAAAAGGATTTATTAGAAGAACAGCAATGCGCATTTGATAGCCTGCGTGGAGGATATGTATGCCCACTCCTTTCTAAGGAAAATTTAGCGGAGATTTCTTCCAAATTCGAGCTAGACCTGACTTTGGAAACCATTCTAGTTCATTCTGACTATTTTGCTAAGACTGCTGGTCAAAGGAAAAAAGAATCGCAACTAGATTTGCTTCAGCGACAAGAGCTCGAACTTGATACTTATATCCGATCGGAAGCGAGCAAAATTGGTTTGACCCTTGAGGATCTGAAGGGGCCTATTTCAACTGAAAATAAGAGCGAAATAAATGTATCGATTGAAAAAATCCTCAGGAAAAAATTCAAAGAACTTCAAAAAATTAGGACAAAAATTGCCAAAATACAAAGCTCAGTAGGGCAAAAAGAAAATACAACCGAAAATGCAAACAGTTTTTTAATTGAACCAGGTCATACCGATCTTGCTGCTGATAAGGGGTGTGAAATCCTAGCAAATCCAAACTGTGGTGTATTCCAGCAACGGGGGCGCATTGTAAAAATTATTGCATATCAAACAGAAGCGAAAAAAAAAGCTAGTGTTACCACTGGCGAGGATGAAAAAAAAAAGATTAAAATTCGTCGGCCTATCGGAGCCCTTACACTCGCTGAATGCAATGAAATTGACCTCATCTACGTTCTCAACCGTAGATGCACCTGGCTAAAACAAAATGCCCGATTCCCAGATCCTCGTCCAACAGATTTTCCAGACAAGGCCGCAAAGATGATTCTCAGTAAGCATGGATCTGGCCTTCCAGTCCTAAAGGGATTCGTGTGCTGCCCAACCATCAGAGAAGACGGCTCTCTACTAGAGAACCCAGGCTACGATGAAGAGTCGGGGCTTTTTTTCAATCCATGTGGCACAGAATTTCCAAAAATTCCAGAAGCCCCCTCAATAGATGATGCCCGAGAAGCCCTCTCTATATTGAAAGATTTGATCAAGGACTTTCCATTTGCAGATAATGTAAGTAAGGCTGTTGCCTTAGCCGAAATGATGACGGCAGTTATTCGTCGCTCTCTAGATTTAGCGCCAGGATTTGCAAACGATGCCTCCACTCGTTCATCAGGAAAAACCCTTTTGGCAAAACTAGGGTCTCTTATTGCTACTGGGAAGGAGCCAACTTTGATTATTCCAACTCAGAATGAAGAGGAGTTCGGAAAAAGGATTGGAGCTGCCTTTATAGCTGGAGATCCAATCATCTGCGTCGACAATCTCGACTTCGCACTTGAAAGTCGCGACCTCTGTGTGATTTTAACTGCCGCCTTCTTCAACCCGCGAATACTTGGACAGTCTAAAGCGCCCGATGTGGCTACAAACTCGCAAATTATCTTCACAGGCAACAACCTCGTTTTTAAGGGCGACATTTGCACCAGAATCCTTATGTGCCGCCTTTTACCTGATTGCGAACATCCAGAGGAGAGAAAATTCGACAGAAATTTGGAAGTCTACACCCCCGCCAATCGAGGCGCACTTGTTGCGGCAATCTTAACTTTGATTCGTGCGTTTCTTGTGGCCGGTTGCCCGGGTTTGGATTCGCTAGTTGATTTCCGAACCTATTCGTCATGGACAAAATTCGTTCGTGGACCTCTTGTCTGGCTTGGAGAGGTCGATCCCTATGAAAGCACTCGCTCAATCAAAGAAGCCGATCCAGAAAAAGAAGAAATTAGCTCTCTGCTATCCGCTTGGTATTTTGCGAATAAACACTTCCTTGTGGATGCTATGACCGTAAGGGACCTTTGTGAATTTTCATCGAACTCCTATTGGCAACTGAAAAATGAACTATGGCCAGCTGAAGTTCAACAGCTTCATGAGGTGCTCTTAGATATTGCACCAGCTGGGAACGGAAAAGTCAACACCACCAAGCTGGGGAACAAAATTCAAAAATTCAAAGATCGGATCATTGACTCCCATCGACTAACAGCAATTGGGAGCTCTAAGCGAGCAGTCATATGGAAAGTTTCCAAAATCTAGTATTAAGGTGAGTCTGGTGAGTCAAGGCGAGGCATTTCTAAACAGCCCACTGAATTTGTCGAATTTTTTTTGTTTTTTTTGACAATTTCCCGCGTAGCTTAAAAAAGACTCACCTTGACTCACCAGACTCACCCAAGCTGACCCAAAATAGGAAAAGTTGACAGAAACGCTTCTTTTGCCATAATGACAAGTATTTATTTGACAACCATAAAGAGGGAAACAATGACTCGTTACCAAACTGCAAAAAGGAAAAAAATTGCCTAGGAGTCAAGGATGAAAAATGAAGTCAAACATTTTGAAGGCGAGAGCAGCTATGATAAAAACTTAAAGAAGGTAGCTGGAACGAAAACCGCCGATCTAGCGCTTCAGATTATCACGAGCGCCTATGGGGCGCTGGATGAGTTCCTTGGGGAAGAGGGGAGCGTAAAGACGATCCTCGCAACTCTGAAAGACTTTGAACCACAAAACGCAATGGAAGCTCGACTTGCGACACAGGCAGCGGTCTTATATGAATTCAGTATGAAAGCGTTGCGACAATCATCGGCGGCCAACCGACTGGATCACATCGAGAGCATGGCGAATTTGGGCATCAAATTAGCCCGCGCCCACAATGAAAGCGTAGAGGCTTTAAGCCGACTACGACGAGGTGGCGTGCAGCAAGTTGTCGTACAACACCAGAGCAATTTTGTGGCCGGACAAGTACAGATGAATACTAACTTTACCGGGGGGGTACCCCCACAAACCCGAGGAACGACCCCATGTTCGGAAGATTATGTAACGCCAAAGCTCGAAGCAATGACTACCAACAGTGCCGCCAGCCAGCTATGGCGGGATCCTCAAAATGCCGACTTCATGGCGGAAAAAGTTGTGGTGCGCGGTCTGCGGAAGGCTTGCAGCGAATGATTAAAGCGAAAACTCGGCATGGCTTTTTCAGTTCTCAGGCAGTTGCAGAGAGGAAGGAAATGCGCCAGTTGCTCAATGCTTGTCGGTTTTAGTCTAATGCGTTGGGTCGAGAAAATACGAAATGATGATTTCCAGTGTTAAAATCGACGCCAAGCGTGTTCTTTAAGCGCAGAATCGAGCCGAAGCAGTTTTCGATATTAAGTCATGGGTAACATTAAAATAGTCGATTCTCGGTGGGTTTCTTAAGAGGGCTGTCCACTAACACGACCTCCTTGATCCCCGGTTGGCAAGAAGGTTAGGAACAGTGCGTTTTTTATCTTCACAAGCTATGTTGTACAGGAGCTGGCTATCAGGCCCATTGCTTAAAAACCCGCTAAACCAATCGTTTAACGAGGAAAATTTTCCTTAGCGCACGGATTTCCCCTGTTTTCTGAGGCGACACCATTCTACTATTTCTGTTTCGTAATTATCATGACCTTCCTATGAAGATAATTAAAATAAATTAGCTAATTTAATTTTACATCAATTTTCTGTATAATTGTGATTAATTAAAATTTATTTTTTAAAATCCAGGTTATTATGAGTATTGCAGCGCCTCAAAATATTTCTGCTTATCAAGGACCCAGTTTTCTGCCTCAATCTATTCAGGCTGTTAAGAGTTGTTGTATTGAGGTTCTGGTTAGTTCGCTCGCCATAGGAACTGCATGCCTATTTGCAGCTACTCCACAAGTGGCAATCTCACTTGTTGTATTTACTGTAGCTATTTTAGCAGTCAATATTTTTTCAAAAATGGTAGCAATTATTTTCGAAGGGAGCTGTGCCGGAAGCAATCATGCAGCCACCCCCCTTACCCAAACCTGCAAAATGATTCCCCCTTTCACCCATGCATTGGTCTTTGGAACAACAGGGAACGTTTTATTCCATGAAGGCGGGCATTATGGAGCTATTTCATTGATACATACTCATGCTAACTCCCAAGTAACAATCGATAATTTATTTGAGGGATCAACAACTTGGATAACTGGTCAATACACAGTATTTGGAAAGCTTTTGGGATCATTAAATTCCAGATTAGTGATTGCTGCTGCGGGACCTTTACTTGCCGTTTGCTTTGCCACTATTGGGATTATCGTAGCACTTCACTTAGGTGAAAATTTTCCTGATCTAAGCAAAAGTATATTTTTCTCTTCAAATTTTTCAATTATCGGCCATCTCAGTTATGCCTTCTCGGCTTTTTCAGCTGACCCAAATGATCTTGCTCATGACTTTGTAATGCTTTGGCATTGTGGAATTCACCCCCTAGTTTCAGCTGTATGCCTTATAGCTATTCCCACAATTGCTGTTCTAGTATATTTGTATAATAAAAATAAAATTTATAAAACAGATTAATTTAATATTTATCATTTATACATATCATCTAATTCGATATAATTCTTCCAAGGTAATTTAAAAAACATGAGGAAGAATGAGTCTAGAAGCAAATAATTTTAAAATTTCAGAACCAGACTATTTTCATAGAGAATATAAGAATGACCTTCCAGAGGAGGAGTCAGGGAATTATTACTTTGATCAATGCAAACGTATCACATCTGTTGCATTGCCATTTCTGAGTTTGTATAAACCGTTTGGCTTTACTCTTTCGCTGACACTTGGAGGTTTGCGTTCGGTTACTTCAATTTCACAGCTCTTGACTGAAATTCAAAATGGGGGTGTGAAGGAAAGCATATATGCTCTTCTCCAAACAGCACTTTCTATTATAGCTTTAGCTGGAACGGTTTTAGCACATCCTCTGGGAATGCTTATTACTACAGTTCACGACTGTGCATTAGATTGTTTCT
>JAGVJV010000302.1 GCA_020050965.1 Parachlamydiales bacterium | reverse complement strand
TCTTCCGATCTGCTCTTCGATCGAGTTTTTGGTGACGAGTTTAAAGACCTGGACGCCCCGTTTTTGCCCCATGCGGTGGACTCGGTCGGTGGCTTGGTTTTCTTTAGCGGGGTTCCACCAGCGGTCATAGTGGATCACTACCGAGGCGGCGATCAGGTCGATTCCAACGCCGGCTGCCTGGAGCGAGCCTAGGAAGACTTCGCAGGTGGGGTCCTCTGCAAAGCGCTCTACTTCGCCCCTTCGGTCGCGGGTGGAGCCCCGGATTTCGGCGAAGGCGATCCCTTTTTCTTTCAGGTGCATGCCTATGATATCGAGCATCCCCAGGTATTGGGAGAAGACGACGAGCTTTTGGCCGCTGTCGCGTGTCTCATCGAGCAGCTCGAGGAAAAGCTCCCATTTGCCAGAGCTGTGGTGCTTGTAATTGGCGATGTCTTTGGTCATTAGGCACGGATGGTTGCAGATCTGTTTCAGCTTAGAGAGCAGAGAGAAGATGTGAGTGATCGGCGGGGGTTTGGAGGTATCTTCGAGCTCGCGCAACAGTTGATCCCGGTTTTGCATGACGACGGCGTGGTAAAGTTTGTGCTGCTCTTCGGAGAGATCGCATAGGGCCACCTCTTCGATCTTTTCGGGCAGCTCGGTGAGCACTTCGCTCTTTTTGCGACGCAGCAAGAAGGGGTGGATGAGGCGGCTGAGCAGGGCTCTCTTTTCTTCGTCTTGGTATTTCTCGATCGGGTTCACAAACATCTCTCGGAAGACCGACATCGTGGGGAGATAGGTGGGGACGATCAGCTCAAAGAGGGCTTTGAGTTCGGTCAGCCGATTTTCAATAGGCGTTCCGGTCAGGCCGAGGCGCATGGTCGCTTTGATGCTCTGCAGCGCCTTGTTTGTTTGCGATTTTTCATTTTTGGCGATCTGCAGTTCATCGAAAACCGCTAGATCGAAATGAAACTTGGAGAGGGCCTGATTTTCGGTGCGGACGATGCCGTAGGAGGTGAGGAGCAGGTCGTAGGAGTCATTGGAGAAGGCTTGAAATTTGCGGCCGATGCCATGGAAGATGTAGGCTTTGACCCCCGGCAGGAAGGTCTCGATCAGTTTTTCCCAGTGATAGATGACCGAAGTGGGGCAGACGACGAGGAATTTGCCCTTTTTTTGGTTTTTGATGGCGGCAATCAGGGCCATCGCTTGGTGGGTTTTCCCGAGGCCCATTTCGTCGCATAGGAGCCCTGAAAGGCCGTAGCAATGCAAAAACCAAAGCCAGGACACCCCGGTCTTCTGATAGGGCCTTAAATCGCTTTGTAGGCCTGTAAGATCGGGCTGCGTCGGCGCCTTGAAGCTGAGGAACTCTCGCAGGATCTTACGGGTCTCTTTGGCTTTGCGGGACTCCCCTTCTGGCTCGAGCAACTCCTCGCTGGCGGTGAGGCGCAAAAATTCGAGGGTATTGAGACGGATCGCAGATCCCCCTTTCAGCCACTTTTTCTTGATCTTCAGCCGCAGCCAGTCGAAGCTCTTTTTGCGCAAAAAGAGCAGGCCCGCATCGGAGAATAAATACTGTTTTCCATCCCAGATCGCTTTCCAAACGTCGTAGACCGGGATGCTGCCGATCTCGGTTTCGACCATCAGCTCTAATATCCATTGCCCGGTCTTAGCGCTAGCTTGGCGCTTGAGTCCTAGAAGACGGAGGGCCATTTTTTGCGGCCGTTTTAGCTTGGGATCGATGGTCAGGACATGGGGATAGAGCAGCTCCAGTTCATAGCCGATAAAATAGGGCTCTGCAAGCGGGTCTATCACCTTTTCGATTTTGTAGTTCTCGGGTAGGCGCGATGCGTGCGGGATGAGAGAGAATCCTTCCCCTTCGACGTAGGTATAGTCGCCGAAGATGCGCACTTTGTTGGGAGTATAGTGGGGCAGGAAGAAGAATTCGGGGCTGATTTCGATCCGTCCTTTCTCATTAAATCCGATGTTGAGTCCAGATTTCTCCAGAGGGCAATTGTCGGAGAAGAAGCCGGGGACCGGCTCCAGTTCATCCCGATGGCGCCGAATGAAGGCCGATACCTCAAATGGCTCGATCTCCATGCCTGCTTTGATAAAAGTGCCCGCACGCGCAGCCAATTTGGCATAGAAGCCTTTCCCTTTGACGTAGATCCATTCGCCCAAATCGACGATCTGCTCCCCTTCCTCAGTGAACTCATGGCGGGTGAAGAAAACGAGCCTTCCTTGGCCATTAAATTTAAAGCCGAGTTTCGACTCGACACCTGAGACGTGTGTTTGGAAGCCTTCAAAGCCCTGCAGCCAGAGCCTGTGCCGATTGATAAAGTCAGAGACCTTTTCTTTGGGGATCTCCAATTTTTGCTTATGGAAAAGCTGCTTGTCGAGCTGGAAAAATCCAAGCTTCGGTATGTAAGCCCACTGCCCATAGTAGTAATTTTCCAGATCTCCCTTTTCAAAGAGGTAGGCCTCGACATGGAAGGCCTGCTTCTCATCGAAAAACAGGTCATAGCGGACGGGAACGGGGCTAAGGTGGATTTTTTCAGTAGCGAGATACTTCTGGAGCAGTTTGAGATGCCTTTTGAAAAAGAGTCCTACCTGATCTTTCCGGATGATTTTCTGCTCAAGAAGCGGATCGATACCCTTTGAGAAAAAGCCCACCTTCGGAAAATAGAGCCAGTCGCCGATGGGGAGTTTTTTGCCTTCCTCAGGCATTTGGGGCATCTTCCCTTTCTCTTCAAATTCGAGTACAAAAGTCCCATCTACAAAGACGATACTCTCCAATTTGCCCAGAGTATAGGGATGCACTTTGAGCGGAGAATCGACAGTTAGCAATGAGGGAATGATTTGAGGCCAATGTTCCAGATCCAAATAGAATTCAATTTCCAAATCAGGAAAGTTGATCGTGACAAACTGCGGCAATTCCTCATCGGAAAAATGGATAGTGTAAGGAGTCCCATTTTCTTGGCTCAAGAACCATTGCTTGGCCAGATCGGACCAAAAAGAGAGTTCATAGCTCAAATGGGAAGAGGGGCGTCCCTCACGCCATAGAGTGAGCTCCTCTGGATCCAATTTAGAGAACTTGAGCGAGGTCTCTTCTGTCTCGAGCGGACGATGATAGAGCAGCTGCTCGAGCTCTTTGCCCTTCTTCTTCGCCTTCATCCAAAATAGCCGCTTGCCGCTTTGCGAAAAAGCCTCAAAGCCCCCATGGGCCCGCTTAAGGCAGCTAGCTTCATATCCATGCCGCTCAGCGCAGATCATCCCAATCTGGTTCCAAAAACTCTCTCGGAAGCGGACATGGAGCGGCTCGCCTTTCATGATCTTCAGATAGGCCGCCGCCAAATGCTGACACGATCCCCGCTCTTCAGCCGCTTCGCAGGTGCAGAAGGCATCGATTAGTTCACCGGCATCATTGAGCTGCAAAAAAGGCCACAGAACTTCTTTGGGCTTTGGTTTAGCTAGGACTTCAACCTGATAGGTTCCTTCGGAAAAGAGGATCCCTTTGACTCGCTTCTCTTCGAGCAGCTTTTTTCCTGCATTAAGATCCTGCTTTGTAAATGGCTTATTCATAATAAAATAGGAGAAATTTTCGCCTCTCTCGAATTAACCGTCAAGCTCATCCTTCAACCTCCTTATCATTAATATGTTATAAATTTTGACAACAACCATATTTTTCCTTATAATATTTGGATCTTATAGAGAAAAAGTAATGCCTAACTTTAAAACAATCAATCATCTAAATGAGATTAATTTACCTAGTAAATGGGTCGATTCTCCAAAATTTGATTGTAAAGATCGGCTCATTGAACAAAATGGTCATCAATATCGAATCATCGCTAAAAAAGAACTGAACCTTTCTTGGGCAGAGCGGATCGGCAGAGGGTTTTTAGGGGTGATTGCGGTCATCTTTTCTTTAAGCTTAGCATTTTTCCTCAGTCAAACAGTTCGAGAGCTCTTCACCAAAAAACGGGAGATGCTCCGCTTTGGCCTCCTCGAGAAGAATGAACCCAAAGTAGTTGTGGAAGAACTTGACCCCGCGCCGTCAAAAATTGTGGATTTGGACCGCGCCAAAGCCTCGGGGTTCGACTGTTTTTCCGAGGGTTGTATTAACTCGATACTACCCTCGGAAAAACAGTCGAACCGCGAGAGCTTTCGCGTGGGTCCAAATTCACAATTTTTGACGGCGCGGGGTCTAGACCCTTACGATAAGGTCTTTGAACCCCTCGCCGATTTCGGTGAGCAGATCGGCAAAGTCCGATTAGGCAGTGCCAATCTCTATTTAGATCATCTCATCACCGCCGTGAAAGCGCTCCCCGAGATGGTCAAGATTGCCGATTCAGCGGACCTGAAATACCTCATTCTTGTTTTGGAAGATCACATCGACGATCTAATCAAAGAGATTCCGGGTGCCCTAAAGCGCCTAGCTGCAATCGAGTCTAAAGAAGCCAGTATCCATCTGGCTCGGATCACTGCGCAGGGCCATCTGGCAGATCAATTGTGCGCAATCGCGGGTGAAATCAAACAGACTGCTCCCGAAGTGGCCGCAGTGCTCATCGATCGAACAAAAAAACTAGCTCCCCTATTTCAGAGCAGTAGTTTCGAACAACTGCCCCATAGCCAGAGCTTTTTTGATCGCATGATTACGGAAAAGCCTGAATCACCAGAGGAAGAACCCCGTAAATATCTAGGGCTATTTTTTCTTGGAATGATGGCTTTGGGAGGGGCTCAAAGTCTCTATAGCCTATCACAACAAGGGGCAACGCTTGCTAAATTAAAGAATGTACCACCACAGGCTCCGGGCAACTCTGGCTTAACACCTGATGAGGTGCTTAAAATCGACCAAGATGTTGAAGCGCTCCGATCCATGCTCAATAACG